>NZ_JBFTSF010000050.1:0-29851 GCF_056399905.1 Cupriavidus sp. 01L46 | reverse complement strand
GTCCGGGCGCGTCCACAGGTAGTCCTGCTTGGTGCGCCCGACGCGCGTCTGGTTGCGGAACTTGAGTGCCGGGCTGAAATCGTGTTCGAAGCGGACGGTGGCGACGTCGGCGCTGTCTTTGCGGAAATCGCGGTCGACCAGGCCGTAGTAGGTATTGCGCGGCAACTTGAGCGGTGAGCCGTCGCCGGGCAGCCGTGTACGCGGCCGGCCATCGGTGCGCGGGACGAAGTTCGGGTTGTTGTAGGGCATGCCGGTGTCGGGCAGCCCATTCGTCTCCATGTGGTAGTAGGACAGCGTCAGCCGGGTTGGGCCACCAAGGCCAAGGGCGACGGACGGGGCAAAGCCCCAGCGCTCTTGATGCGTGCTGTCGCGGCCGGGCACGCCCGCATCCTGGAACATGGCGTTGACACGCGCCGCGGCGTGGCCGCTGAACTGCCAGTTGGCGTCGGCGGTGCCGCGMTTGTAGCTGGCATTGCCCACGCCGAGATTGCCTTCGGCGAAGCTGCCCAGCTTGGGCGACTTGCTGACAATGTTGATGCTGCCGCCCGCCGAGCCCCGTCCGTCGTAGGCGCCGGCCGGCCCTTTGGTGACCTCGACCGACTCGATGTTGAACATCTCGCGCGATTGCGCGCCGATGTCGCGCATGCCATCCAGGAAGGTGCTGGCCTGCGCATCGTAGCCACGGATAAACGGACGGTCGCCAACCGGGTTGCCGCCTTCGCCCGCGCCAAATGCAATGCCGGGCACGGTGCGCAGCGCCTCGGTGAGGCTGGTGGAGGCGGTGCTCTGGATCAGTTCCTGCGGGATCACCATGATGGACCTGGGCGTATCCAGCAACGCGCCAGGCGTCTTGACCGAGGAGGTGCTGTCGGTCTTGAACTGGTTAGGGGCCGAGCCGCTGACAATGACCGCAGGCAGCTCCGCCGCCACCACCTTGGTGCTTCCTGCGGTCTGGGCAGCCGTTGGCGCGGCCGCGATGGCCATGCCAACCGCGCCTGTCAGGCGCGGGATGGCGTTGAGTTTCTTCTTGGTCCTGGTGACGAGGGCGCTTTGCATGATTCTCCGACTGCTGCGGTTGACAATGAATGCAAACAAGTATCATTTGCATCTACGCCGCAAGAATTCGGAAAAATCTGCAAGGCTAAGTGGAAAATTCCCAAAGACGCTTCGTCCTTGCTGTCCATTCGCTAGCTACTCGCCACCTACTCGCCACCACGCGTCACCTATTCAAACTGATAAGAGTATGTCGCGTTCAGGCGCGGCGACCGGCGCGAGGCATTGGTCGGCTTGTCGCCAACCGGCTGCGCCACCGAGACATCCAGCGTGTAGTAACGCCGGTCCGAGAAGCGCAGGCCGATGGCCACCGACTGCAGCGTGCGGTGTACCAGCGACAAGCTGTTCGAGTACACGCGCGCCATGTCGGTCAGCACGTAAGGCTGCACGGTCTTCAGGTAGGTCAGGCCAGGCGTGAAGAGGCGGTTGATCTCAGCCGACGCGCCCCAGCCCTTGTCGCCCGCCACCTCGCCCGCCGGATAGCCGAGCCCGAAGAAGCGGCCGCCAAAGCTGATCTGCTCGCTCGACGCCAGGCGCTGCCCGCTGTACTGGCCGGCGGCGGACACCGCCACGCCAAAGCCCCAGGGCAAGTCGGTGGCCTGCGACACCACCAGCCGGCTGCGCACGAAGTCCAGGTCGTTGACGTTGTTCTCACGGCTCGCGCCGAGCGCGTTCATGCCTTTGTAGACGCCCAGCGTGGCGCTGCGGGTCTGGCCCTCCTGCCGCTGCACGTAGGCGAGTTCCGCGCTCAGCACGCGCACATGCGTGGTCAGCGCGATCTGCCTGCCCGTGCCCGACTGCGTATAGCGCTCGAACTGGTCGTTGGCATAGAGGCCGCCGGTAGCCGTGAGCGAGTGCGCGTTGTTGAGGATCACCGGATAGCTGAGCGTGCCGCCGAGGCGCTTGGTGTCGTTCACGTAACGCGTATCGAAGCCGATTTGCGCCAGCGTGCCGTTTTGAGGCACGCCACGGTAATGCGAGGCGCTCAGGCGGGCCATCATGCCCTCGGTGCCGATCGGCTGGCCATAGCTGGCGACGTAGTATTCCTCGTGGTCCGGGCCCCGGGGCGCTAGCGCGGAGACCGATATCTGTTCTCCCAGCGGCGTCAGGCTGTTGGTGGTGGCGGTGAAGATGCCACGCACGCTCGGATCCTTGTAATCCAGGCCCATGCCAAACGTAAAGGGCTTGCGCTTGACCTCGAGCACCATCTCGCAGGCGCCGTCCGTGGTCTGCGGCGGCTGCACGGTAGCGGCCACCTGCATGCCGGGCTGCAGCGCCAGCACGTTGACGTAATGCTCGAAGGTCTCGCGGCGCAGCGGCTCGTCTTGCATCAATTGCTCTGCAATGGCGCGCAGGCGGCCTTCGGCCGGGCCCGCTTCGCCGCGGATCGTGATGGTGGCAACATGGCCTTCCACCACCGTGACCAGCACATTGCCATTTTCGAAGCTCTGCGTCGGGACAAAGGCGAAGGACAGCGGAAAGCCGCGTTGCTGGTACATCTGGGTGACTTCATTCGCCACCGCCAGCAGCTGGCCCACCGTGATTTCCTTGCCGGCCAGCGGTGCAAACCTGGCTGCGATCTCCGCGAATGGGATCGCCTTCACGCCTTCGATCTGGAATCGCTGCGGCGTGAGCTTGCTGGTAAGCAGGTTTTGCAGCGCGGAGTCCGGCCGCTCCACCTGCACGGTGACGTTGCTCTGTGGCGGGCGCGCAGGTGCGATGCTAGGCAAGGTTTGCGTGGGATCGCCAAGGATCGGGCTGCGTGGCTCCGCAAGGACACTGTTGCAGGCGCCGATGCCGAGCAGCAACGTGGCAACACGCAGGCGTGTGTGCGTCATGGTAATACCCCTGGATCCGTAAAAATCAGCATGCGGCTTTAACGCGCTGTGCCAATGACGCCAGGGGTGCCGCTACCCTTGGCGCTATTGCGTGGCCAATCGCGTTCTCTTTTAAAAGGGGCACGTCGAACGCGCCCCTTTTTTAATTCTTACATGCAGGCGCACGAAGCGCGAAGCATGCATTGCCTGCTTGATACTTAGCGTTTGCCGCCGAGGCCGCCCAGCAGGCCACTCACGAGGCCGGTAACCGGCGCCAGTGCGTTGTTGCCCGAGCCGCTGCCACTGCCACTGCCACTGCCGCTGCCGCTGCTTGCGGCATTGCCGCCGGTGATGCCCGCGACGATGCCGGTAACCGGTGCAAGCGCATTGCCTGCGCCGCCACCCGAGGCACCGCCGGCAGCGCCGGCGACCGTGCTCACCACGCCGCTGACCAAGTTGGTGACAGGCGCGAGCGGGCTGCTTGCGCTACCGCTACCCAGGCCGCCGGTGAGCCCACCGGTCAGGCCGCTGACCAGGCTGGTGACAGGCGCGAGCGGGCCGCTTGCGCTGCCGCCGCCCAGGCCGCCGGTGAGCCCACCGGTCAGGCCGCTGACCAGGCTGGCGACAGGCGCCAGCGGGCCGCTTGCGCTGCCACCAGTCAGTCCACCCGTGAGACCGCCCAGCAGGCTCGTGACCGGCGCCAGCGGGTTGCCGCTACCCGTGCCGCCCGGGTTGTAGGCCACGCCGCCAAGCGCGGCCACCGTGCTGCCCGCGCCGGCGACGATGCCGCCCACGCCCGACACCACCGGCGTGTTGGTCTGCCTGATTGTGTTGCCTGCCGTGGCCAGGCCGCCGCCCAGCGTCGCCAGCAGGTTGTTGACCGGAGCACCCAGGCCGGTTGCCGCGCCCAGCGTCTGCGTGCCGCCGGTGAGTTGCGAGGTGAGCGGCACGATAAGCTTGCTGACGCCGCCGGTGAGCTGCTCCACGGGGCCGGTCGAGAGGGCCGCGCCGAGCTGGGCGCCCGCGCCATTGACCGCGGTGCCGATTTGCGAAACCAGTGAGCCCACCGGCGTGGTGACGGCTGCCAGGGGCGACAGCGGACCGCTGCCCAGGCCGCTGACGAGCGAGCCGGCGTTGGTCACGGCATTGCCCACCTGGCTGACCACGCCGCCGGTGCTTGCCACCGTGGTGCCGAGCGGGTTGGTGGCATTTGGGATGTTGCCCAGGCCGTTTTGCACGCCGTTGCCCAGGGTGCTGACCGCGGCGCCGAGCGAGCCGACCACGCCGCCCAGGCCCTCCTTGGATTGGGTCGAGAGAATCGGCAGGTTGGTGTTCTTGATCTGCGTGCCGAGGTCGCTCACCACGTTGCCGGCCGAGGTTACGACGCCACCCGCTTGATCGACGATCTTGCTGGTCGGCGTCAGCGCGGCTGTGTTGCCACCGTTATTGCCGCCATTGTTGCCGCCGTTATTGCCGCCATTGTTTCCGCCGGAATTGCCACCGTTGCTGCCACCGCCCGTGCCTGCGTTGGTGCCGCTGCCGCTGCCGGTGGTGCCGGTGGTGCCTGCGCTGGTACCGCCGCCATTGCTGCTGCCCGCACCGCTGCCGGTATCCATGGACGTCGTGCCGCCACCGCTTGCGCAACCGCCGAGTGCCAACAGCGAGCCGAGCAGTGCCGTGATGAGGATCTGTTGAGTACGCATGACCTTTTCCCTTTTTTCTTCTCGTCGTGAAATCACGGTGCGCGTGGCGCCTGCCGTGGTGTCACTGCATAGCGCAAAGGGTGTGCCAGTGCGTGCCAGCATGCCGCCGGACCGCGCGCGGACACCCGATAAAGACGTGCCAGGCCTTGCCACGCCTGGGTTTGAAGAGGATGAGACATAGCCGGGAAAGGACCAGACATGAGCGCGCTGTGCGGTGTTTCGGTGTTACGCGTTACGTAACGCCGTGGCGCCCATAGGGAACAACGTGGACTTGTTCCCTGCGCCGCGGTCGCATGCCACCGTGTCGGCAGCGTGTGGGCAGACTGTGCGTGCGCAGTTGCGCATCGGGAACATCGAGGGGGGAACACGTTACGTAGCACGTAACACGCCGCGCGGCATGGGGCCGCCTTGTTGTGCAACGCGACGCGTGGCTGGCCCATGTTCGCCATCCCGCGTCAAACAACGGTTTGCACGGCGGCGCCAGGGTTGATGGACTGCATTGCCGGCTGCGTGCCACGCGGGTGGCACGCAGCTTGCGGTATTGGCTCCCGACAAGCGCGGCGCACAGCGCGGCGCGGAGCAAACGCCCTAGTCGTATTGCGGTATTGCGGTATTGCGTTCCGCGCTCAAGGCTTCGCATGCATCGTCCAAGAGCCAATTCGATTGCAGTTCCAAAGGAGAACCTTCCGCGAGGAAGACCAGGAGATCCCATGAAAGCGCATTTCGCCCCGATGTCATCCATGACCCTCGCCTGTGCCGCCGCACTGTTGCTGCTGGCAGGTTGCTCCTCCGGCGGATCCGGTAGCGGCGTGAGCCCCAGCGCCGTCACGCCAACCACGCCTCCTCCGAACAAACCGGCTGCGACGCCCGACACCACGCCCACCGCCAAGGTCACTGAAGGCGCGGGCAATACGGTGGTGGCAACCGGCAACGCGGTGAGCGATATCGGCAAGCAGATCCAGGCTGCGCAAGTGCCGCTGCTTCCTGACGCCACGCGCAACGCGCTCGGCGGCGTAGTGGTAAACGCGGGTAACACGGTCGGCACGCTAGGCGTGGGTGTGCGCGACGGCCTTGGCAATATGGGTGCAGTCACCGATCCGCTTGGCATCACCGTGTCCAGCACGGGCAACGTGGTGCAGAAAGCCGGCGTCACGGTATCGAGCGCGGGTGATCTCGTGAGCAGCCTCGGTACCGGGCAACTGGCGCCGCTAGGTGCGGTGACTACACCCGTGGGCGGCCTGGTCAATCAGGTTGGCGGCGCGGTGACGATGGCTGGCGGCAAGCTCGGCGAGGCGCTCTCGACCGGTCCCGTGGCGCAAGTCACCGGCAGCGTGAGCAAGGTGATCGTGCCGCTGACCACGCAGCTCACCACCGTTACGCAAACGGTTGGCGGCGCCACCGGCCTTGGCGCGCCGCTGGACAAGCTGCTGGCCACCCTTGGCAACTCCGTGGCCAGCGGCGGCAGCCTGCTGACCAATAGCCAGGCCCCGTTGGTCTCCAGCCTCGGCGGTATCGTGACCGAAGCCGGCAAGACCGTCGCCGGGGCCGGTGTGCTGGTGCACGGCAACGGCACCGGCGGCAATCCGCTCGGCGGGTTGCTCGGCAACCTGCCCCTGGGTGGCATCGCGGGCGGTTCCAGCTCGGGCGCAGGCGCAGCAGGCGCACTGGCACCCGTGACCGGCTTGCTTGGCGGCGTGACGGGTGGCGCTTCCGCAGGCACTGGCACTGCCGGCGCGCTGGGACCTCTGGCCGGTTTGCTGGCACCTGTGACGGGTGTGCTTAGCGGCGCGCGCAACACGGCAGCGGGTGCGGCTTCGACGACATCGACCACGCCGAACGCGCCGGGGCTGACCAATCTGCTCGGCGGCCTGGCTCGTTAATCGTTGATCTGAATACGTCGAATACGTCGAATACGCCGAATACGTCTTTACGGTGCGCAGTCGTCCTTACCCCGCGGCTGCGCATCCTTTTACATGACACCGCGCCACATGGCTCACCCGAACGGGTGTGGTATTTGACGCGAGTAGAACTTTTGCTCTTTAAAAAAACACTGTTTTCAAACGGACGTCAGCCATTATGCTGAGACAACTATAACTCCAAGGGGGGGTATGGTTGAGACATGGCTTTGATCTATAAATTGTTCACCAGCGTTACCGCTCGGTACTAACCTGGCCACAAGAGCGAGGTGGTATCGAAGGGGTAAGCGGACGCTGGGTGATGTATTAAATCAAAATCGGAGTGACATCATGAAAAACGCTTTGACACGCTTTCTTCGGGACGAACAAGGGGCAACTGCAATCGAGTATGGGTTGATTGCAGGTCTCATTGCTCTGGCTCTTATCACCACGGTCACTCAACTAGGCACCGACGTCAGTGCTCTGTTCACTCGCTTGAGCAGCAGGGTCACGGCCATTCTTCCCGCAGCCGGTGGCTAAGTGTTAGCCCTAATTGCCGCGTTATTCTGCGCGGCAATCATCTGGACCGATTTCGCTTATCGCAAAGTACCAAATGCCGTGCTGGTTGCCACGATCGTGGCAATGAGCCTGGCGCTTGCGTTCGGGCCTGCCCCTGAGCCTGGGCTGATTTCGCGGCTGCTCGGTTTTCTGGTGGGCTTGCTGGTCATGTTGCCGGTATATGCACTCGGCCGCATGGGCGCGGGCGACATCAAGTTCTTCGCCGTCACAGGCTTGTTCACTGGCCCCATGGGGCTGGTGACGGTATGGGTGGTCGGCAGCCTGCTGGCGCTTGCGCATGCCTTGCTGGTGCGCATGCAAGCTGGCGCGGTCTGGGCTGTATGGCGAGACCATTTCGCAAGCTTGCTGCAGCGAGGAGGCGGCATGAGCGTCCCTGGCGCGGCGCGCCATGCCGCGGAGGAACGCGGCATTCCGTACGCCGCGTACCTTGCGATCGGCTTGTTGGTCTGGATGATTTTGGGAAGGTAGCTGCCGCGCGGGCGGGGGTCTGATAGTCAATTGCCAACCGCCTGGYGCCCGCGTCACCGGTTGGCGCAAAAAAAGTAAAAGATAACCGGGTGAAGTATGCCATTGCGGGGAAACCACGCCGTGCGGACGCGCTCGTCCGGAACGGCTGCGCTTGAATTTGCCATTGTGCTGCCGGTTCTTCTGGCTGTCGTGATCGGCATTGTCTATTTCGGCATCGTGCTGGCCCTGCAGCAGACACTGACGCTTGCCGCGGAAGAAGGTGCCCGTGCCGCCCTGCGTTACCCCAGCGGGGCATCAGCCAATAACGCGGCCGCCACGCAAGCCTTGCGGGTGAGCGCGGCTTCGACGACGGCCTTGGCCGTGTTGCCTGCCTCAATCAGCAGCGTCATTCCCACCGCCAATATTGCGCAAGTTGTTGCCTGCGCCAATCCGAGCGGCTCGGTCTGCGTCACGGTGACGCTGAACCTTCCCTCAAGCGCGATCTTGCCGGTCATACCTGGGGTACCCATTCCCACAACGCTGACTGGCAGCGCGACGGTGCAACTGGCACCTGACACATGAGGATCTGCCCACGCCACGAGCGGACACCGTTTGCCAACATGTGCCCAAGCCAGATTCCATTTATCCAAACCAGAGATTTCGCATGACCAGCAAACAGATCCGCGTGCTTGCCATCGTGCTGCTCGTCCTTGCCGCGTTGCTGGCGTTGCTCGCGTGGCGCGTGGCCCGTACACCGGCCAAACCAGCGGAGCCCGTGGTGGGAAGCGCGCAGTCGTATCCGGTGGTGGTCACAGCGAAGCCGATCGAAGCCGGCAAGCCAGTCCCCGTTGACGCGCTCAAGGTAGAGCAATTGCCCATCAATCCGGCGGGGGCTTACACCGAGGTAGCCCGCGTGGCAGGCCAGGTGCCGCTGGTCAGCATTGGCGCGAACGTGCCGGTACTCGAAAGCCAGCTGCTGGCGGGTCTTGCCACCCAGGTGAAAGAGGGCGAGCGCGCGGTAGCGGTCGCGGTTGATGAAGTGATTGGCGTTGGCAACCAGGTGCAGCCGGGCGACTTTGTCGATGTGTTCGCGGTGTTCCGCCGCGATGGACAGGAGATCGCAGGCAGCCAGGCGCGCATGCTGCTCGCGCGCCTGCGCGTGCTGGCCTATGGCGCGGGGACGGTCAATGAAGCCGCCAAGCCTCCGCCCGAGCAAATGATGGCGCGCCGCGAAGGCGCGAAGACCGCCGTGCTGGCAGTGCCGGTGGCCAACGTCGGCAAGCTGGCTATCGCGCAGCAAACCGGGCGCCTGTTGCTGGCCCTGCGCAACCCCGAGGATCCGGACGTTCCCACCGAAGGCTTGTTCGAGGATCCCGCACCGGTATTGCAGGCGAAGGCGCAGGCAAAAGGCGGGGCGCCTGCCGCAGCGCTGGCGCCATCCGACCGCGCAATGGCAGGCGTTGCGCTGGCAGGGATCGCGGGTGGGGCGCGGGGTGAGGCGCTTCCTGTCAAGGCAGCGCCACCGCCTGTGCCGGCGCCCGCAGCCATTGCGCAGCGCGCACATGGCGCGAGCGCGAGCAGCGTCGCGCAAAACAGTGTTGAGATGATCCGCGGCGGCAAGCGCGAGATCGAATGAAGCCAGGCACGCCGTTGTGGTCGAAGCCTGCCTCGTGCAGGCCCGCCGGATTGCTCTTGGATTGGTGTTTTCAGTGTTATTTCTGGATAGTCGATTGATGAAATCCATTCTTGCCGGGGCCGCCACCATCCTGACGGTCTGCTGCACCGTCCCCGCGGCATGGGCGCAGCAGGCCGATGGCGGTGCGCGTGATCTGAAGCTGGTGGTGGGTAGCCAGCGTGAGCTACGACTGAACAAGCCGCTTGAACGCGTGGCGATCGGCAATCCCGCCGTGGCGGATGCGTTGCTGCTAAAGAGCGGCCCGGGTGCCAACGGCGTGCTGGTGGTGGCCAAGAAGCCCGGCGCAACCGAGCTCATGGTTTGGGCGCGTGGCGAAGCCGCGCAAACCTACCGGGTGCAGGTGGATGCGACGCGAGGCGAGCCCGGTGGCCCCGACGTAGCTGTATCTGGCGGGGGCGCACTGATCAGCGGCGAGGCGCGCGATGCGCAGGCATCGCTGCGCGCGCAACTGGTGGCGCGCGCAGCCACTGCCACGGCTGAGGGCAAGGGCGGCGTGGTGATCGATCGTTCCACGATTCCAGTCAGCAGCACGGTACAGGTCGACGTGAAGGTGGTCGAGGTCAGCAAGACTGTACTTAAGGAGGTGGGGTTCAATTTCTACCGGAACAACGGCGGCTTTGCCTTCGGTACGTTCTCTCCGTCGTCGCTGAACAAGTTCACTTTCACACCGCGAACAGACTCCACGCCGGGTTCGTTCAGTGCCGACATCAGCTCGCCGATGAGCAGTGCCTTCAATCTTGTCGCGGCGTCATTCTCGCGCGGGATCTTCGCCAATCTGAGCCTGCTTGAGAGCAATGGCATGGCGCGGGTGCTGGCCGAGCCTAGCCTGGTGGCGCTGTCAGGGCAGAGCGCGAGCTTTCTTGCCGGCGGGGAGATCCCGATTCCGGTGCCGCAGGCACTCGGCACGACCACCATCCAGTTCAAGCCCTTCGGCATTGGCCTGACCGTGACACCCACCGTGCTAGCCAAGGATCGCATTGCTTTGAAGGTGGYGCCTGAAGCCAGCGATCTCGATCCGTCACGCGGCATATCGATCAACGGTGCCATGGTGCCTGCCATCGTGACCCGCCGCGCCGACACCACGGTGGAACTCGGCGACGGCGAGAGCTTCGTGATTGGCGGGCTGGTCAGCCGTACCACGGTCAGCAACGTCAACAAGGTGCCCTTCCTTGGCGACCTGCCGATCATCGGCACCTTCTTTCGCAACCTGAACTTCAACCAGGAAGACCGCGAGCTGATGATCGTGGTCACGCCGCGCCTGGTGCGCCCGCTCGCCAAGGGCGCGGCGGCCGTGGCCGCGGTCAGCGAGGATGGGCGCACCAGCGGCAATCCCAATGTGTGGGGCCGGTACGTGCTTGGCGAATACGTCGATCCGACGCTGCCAGGGTTTTCAAAATGACATTGGGCAAGCAGGACGACGGCGCAAGGCAGGGTCAGATGGACTTTTTCCTGTTCAACACCGCACAGCTGGAGCCGCGCCAATGGCTGGCCAATGCGCTCGGCAACCTGGGCCGGCTGGTCGTCGAGGCTGGCCCGCAGGATGCCTTCGTGGAGCAGATCGCCACGGTCAATCCCGGCATGGTCTTCCTGCATTTCTCGCGGGAGCAGGCGCTGGCATCAAGCCGGCTGGCCGAGCACGTGACGAAGCTGTACCCGKGGCTGCCGCTGGTGGCGGTGGGCAACGCGGGAGAGCCGGACATCATGCTGGCCGCGCTGCGGGCCGGCGCCAAGGACTTCATCGACATGACCGCGCCGCCGGCTGGCGCGATCGAGATCGTGCGCAGGCTGCTGGCGGTGCGGGTCCAGGCGGAGCCGGCACGCCGGGGCAAGGTCGTGGCGGTGCTTGGCGCGCGCGTGGGCGTGGGTGCCACAACGCTGGCTACCAACCTCGCGGCGACGGTGCGCAAGCGCAGCCATGGCGAAGTGCTGTTGATGGACCTGGGGCTGCCATCGCGCGACGGCTCGTTGTACATGAACATCAGCCCCGGCTTTCACTTTGTCGAAGGCGTACGCAACCTGCGGCGCTTCGACCAGGTTTTCGTGCAGACCGCGCTGGCGCGCCACGGCAATGGCGTGGCCGTGTTGCCGCTGCCGGCCACCCTGGCGGAGATGCGGGATATCTCGTTCATGGAGGCGCTTGGGCTACTGAATCGCCTGCGCGCTTTTTTTGACCTGCAGGTGGTGGACCTGGGCGGCTTTAGCAATGTCGACTTCATGGCGCACCTGGTCAAGGCCGCCGATATGGTGGTGTTGGTGGTGGACCAGAGCGTCGGCGCCATCGTCTCGGCCGCGGAGTTGCTCCAGGAGTTGAAGAAGCGCGAGGTGGAGCGCGAGGACCTGCACTTGCTGGTCTCACGTTTCGAGGCGCGCCTGGGCGTGGATGCCCAGCAGATTGCGCAGCGCCTGGAGGCGCCATCGGTCGGCACCTTGCCCGACCGGCGCGAGGCGCTGGTGCTGGCGCTCAACCGTGGCGTGGTGCTGGCCGATGACAGCCCCGCCGATCCCTATGTCCGTGCCATTGGCCAGTTGGTGGATCGGCTGGGATACCGTGCCGGCACTGCAAGCGAAGCTGGCTTGTTGGGCCGGGTAAAAGAAAAACTGCCCGAAGCGCTACGCGCCATGCGCGTGATACGCGCTGAGCGGGCTGGGAACTGACATGTCGCAAGCCATCGAATTCTCCGATAACTCCGCCGCGCCTTTTCCTGCTTCGCAGGAATTCCAAAATATCAAGGAAGCGGCCCATGAGCATCTGCTCACCCGCATTGAGGAGCTGGGCGCGGAGTTCGGCCGCTGGTCGCGCACCGCGATCAACCGCTTTGTCGACCTGGAGCTGGAGAGCTTCACGCGGCTGCGCCGCATTCCCATCAACGAGGCCGAGCTGCATCAGATCGCCGAGGCGCTGACCAAGGAGCTGGCGGGCTTCGGCCCGATCGAGGACTTGCTCAACGACCCGGCGGTGGAAGACATCCTGGTCAACGGGCACCTGGACGTCTATGTGTCCCGGCACGGCGTGCTGGAGCGCATTCCCGTGCGCTTTGCCGATAGCGGGCATCTGCTGCGCATCGTGCGCCGCATCCTGGCGCCGATCGGCCGGCGGCTGGATGAGTCCAATCCCATGGTCGACGCGCGCCTGCCGGATGGCGGGCGCATCAACGTGGTGATTCCCCCGCTGGCACTGGCCGGCCCGGTGGTGTCGATCCGCAAGTTCCGCAAGGACCCGCTGACGCCTGCGGACCTGCAAGGCCTGGGCACCATGAGCCCCGAGGTCAACGAACTGCTCGAGGCTGCCGTAAAGGCCCGCTGCAATATCCTTGTCAGTGGCGGCACCAGCTCGGGCAAGACATCGCTGCTCAACGCGCTGGCCACCTWYGTGCCCGACGGCGAGCGYGTGATCACCATCGAGGACACSGCSGARCTGGCGCTCAACCAYCCGCACGTGGTGCGGCTGGAGAGCCGSCCCGGCGGCTTCGARGGSACGGGCRYGGTGWCSATCCGCGAYCTGCTGCGCAACAGCCTGCGGATGCGGCCCGACCGCATCATCGTGGGCGAGGTGCGCGGCGGCGAGGTGCTGGAAATGCTGCAGGCCATGAGCACGGGGCACGATGGCTCCATGGGCACCATCCACTCGAGCAGCCCGCGCGAGTGCCTGTACCGCCTGGAGATGCTGGCCGGCTTTGCCGGCTTCCAGGGCAGCGAGGCCAGCCTGCGCCGGCAGATTGCCAATGCCATCGACTTCATCGTGCAGATCGGCCGGCTCTCCAACGGCAAGCGCCGCATCCTCTCGATCACGGAAGTCACCGGCCTTGGCGACAACATCATCTCGACCCAGGAGCTGTTTCGCCACGAGCCGTTCGTCGGCCCCGACGGCAACGAGGTAGACCGCTGGCTCTCGCTTGGCATCTTGCCGCATTCGCCCAAGCTGGCGCGCATGCGCCCGAACAACTTTGGCCTGGACGACCGCTTCGATGTCTAGCGCGGCGCTGGTCGTTGCGGCGGCCGCTCTCGTTTTGCTCGGACTGGGCCTGCTGCTGCTGTCCAGCGCCAAGGCGCGCGCGCAGGAAGAGCGCGCGCGTGCGTTCTTGCAAGCGCAGACCGAGCAGGTCAAGGCACGCTACGCGACTACGCCAGAGCCGCAAGCCGGCAAGAAGCAGCACGATCTGCGGCGCAAGTGGGCGGATTTCCTGCGCCGCGCGGACCTGGCGCCGACGCGGCGCACTTATGCGCTGTGGGGTGGTTCCATCATCGGCTTAGGGCTCGTGGGCGTTGCCATGGGCGGTTGGCTGGCTGCATTGGCCGCGCTGTCCATCGGGCTGGTGATCCTGTATTTCATGCTCTGGAACCGAGCCCGTCGTACCGGGCAGAGGCTTCGCCAGCAGTTGCCGTCGTTTCTCGATGCGGTAGTCCGGATGATGAGCATCGGCAGCAGCGTGCCGTCGGCCTTTCAGGCTGCCATCGGCAATACCGAGGCGCCATTGCGCCAGTGCCTGGTACAGGCCATCCACTTGCAGCGCGCAGGCAAGGAACTGGATCAGGCGGTCTTGCAGGTCGCGCGGATCTACCAGGTTGACGAACTGATGCTGCTGTCTTCCGTGCTCCGTCTCGCGGTGCGCTACGGCGGTCGCGCGGACATTGTCATGGAGCGTACCGCCGCTTTCATGCGAGACCGCCAGCAAGCGCAGCAGGAACTGCATGCGCTGTCGTCCGAGACGCGGTTGTCGGCCTGGGTGCTTGGCTTGCTGCCGATGGTGGTGGCCGGGATGATGTTTGTGATGAACGCCGCCTACATCATGATGATGTGGCGCGACCCGGCCGGCAAGACGCTATTGCTGGTTGCCGTGGTACTGGAGGTGATGGGGGCGGCCATGCTCTATCGCCTGGCCAGGTCGGTATAGGAACAAGGGACCATGGATAGCACTACCTTGATCTCGCTGAGCCTATGCGCGGCGGCCATCGGGCTAGCCGCCCTGGCCTTGCCGCTAGTGGCGCAATGGCGGCAACGTCACCGCGCCGAGCGGACCATCGATGCTGCGCTCTCGCGGCAGGCGGCCGTTGCTGCCGCCGTGCCGGATGCTCCGGCCACGGCTCCGCCCAGCGCCGCCAATGCCGCCAATGCCGCCAATGCCGCCAATGCCGCCGCGGCCCAAAGTGCCGGCGCTCGCATTGGTGCGCGGCTGGGCAGCCAGCTTAGCAAGCGCTTTGACCAGCGTTGGCTTGAATCGCCTTTGGGCAAAGCCGTGGTGACGGCCGAAGAACAGCGCTTGCTTGAGCAGTGTGGCTTTTACGGTGACAAGGCCCGGGCCATATTTGGGGGGCTGCGCCTGTCATTGCCGGTGGCCCTGGCGGCAGGGGTCTTTGCATGGCGTTTGCCCACTTCGCTGATGGGCGCAGCGATGTGGGCCTTCGTCACGTTCGCGGTGTGTTTCCTGGCACCGAAATGGGCGCTGCAACGTCGGGCCAGCAGCCGCAAGCTGCGCCTGGAGGATGAGTTGCCCGTGCTGGTCGACATGCTGCGCCTGCTGCAGGGCGTGGGGCTGTCGATCGATCAGAGCCTGCAGGTGATCGTGGCTGAGTTCGGCGGCATGCTGCGCGTGCTTGGCCCTGAGCTGATGCGTGCCAACCAGCAGTTTGCCTCGGGCCGGTCGCGCGACCAGACGCTCCAGCGCATCGGGAAGCTGTTCGACAGCGAGGACCTGAAAAGCCTGATCACCATGCTTAGCCAGGTGGATCGATTCGGCGGGGCCGTTCAGGAGCCGCTGCGGCAATTCGGCTTGCGCCTGCAGGAATCGCGCAAGGCGCGCATGAAAGAACAGGTGGGGAAGCTGACCGTGAAGATGACTGCAGTCATGGTGGTGACCATGCTGCCCGTATTGCTGATCATCACGGCCGGACCCGGATTTTTGGGCGTGATAAGAATGCTGGCGCATATGTCGGGGGGACCGAAATGAACAAACAAGACAAGCGCTCGGGAAGCAAGACGAGATATCGATCGCTTTGGCCCGTGCGCTCCTTAGCCGGCCTGGCATCGGCGCTGGCCGTGGCCGTGTTATCCGGCTGCGGTACCAGCCTGGCCACCCGCATGAGCGATCAGGCCGATGCCCAGGTGGAGCTGTCCAAGCTGCGCGACAAGCAGGACCGGGCCATCTACGACGATAAATCGGTCTACCTCGGCCTGATCGGCAAGATGCAGGAAGAGGGCCTGTACTTTGCGTCGCTCGCGCATATCGACGTCTACGAGAAGCGCTTCGGCGCGTCGCCGGCGATGACGCTGATGCGCGCGGATGCGTTGCGCGAGACCAATCAGGATGCCGCTGCCGAGCAGGCTTATCGCAGCCTGGCCGGCACTTCGGTGCAGGCGCGCGCCTACCACGGCCTGGGCCTGATCGCCGGTCGCAGGAACGACTTTGCCGCTGCCGCGACAGCGTTTCAATTGGCGGCCGGCGCGGATCCCACCAATGCGCAGGTGGCCAATGACCTGGGCTACGCGCTGATGCGTACGGGTGCGTTGGCCCAGGCGCGCGTGCCGGTGATGCAGGCCCTGCAGCTCGATGGCAAGAACCCGCGCGTGGTGAGCAACGCGGCGGTCTGGCTCGCCGCCGACGGCAAGCGTGACCAGGCGGCGTCGCTGATGCAGCGGGCTGGCCTGCCCGAGGCAACGCGCAAGGCGGTGATGCAGGAGGCGGAGCGGGTCCGGCGCGCGGGCACGCAACGCGAGCGCGTCGCAGCGCAGCAGGCCGTGGCGCAGACCGCTCCACAATCGGCCCGGCTTGCCGCCGCCGGGACATCCGGCCCGAACCATCAGCGCCTGACCGACATCGTCCAGGCCACGCCATGAGAGATCGCTGGATGGCACAACCTCGCAATACCCGATACCCATTGTCCGTGCCGACTGCACCAACCCAGGAGATTGCCATGAACCAGACCGGAACAAGAAGCCTGCGTGGCCATGCCCGCCGCAGCGGACTGGCGCTAGCGTTCGCCGTGCTCGGGTTGGGCGCCTTCCCCGCCGAGGCCCAGACGGACGCACCTGCCACACCGTCGGCGCGACCGGCCCGGCAAGAGATTGGCCCGCATACCCGTGGCATCCTCGAGATCCAGCGCAGTGGCGCGCAGGCCGGCGAGCAGCAGGTGTTGCATGGGGAGCAGGCAGCCCTGTCCTACCAGCGCTATTTGGCGACGTTTACCTATCCGATCCCCGAGTTCTACACGGGCCAGGCGGGGTCGAAAAATGGTGCCGCCGGCGGAGCAGGCCAGGGAGTGGCAGGCCGATGATTCGCTGCTGCTCGCATCTCGTCGCCGGGCGCCGACGCGGGCAGCGCGGTGCCATCGGCGTGCTTGGCGCCCTGCTGCTGGCGACGGTTGCCATCGGTTCGCTGGTGTCGATCGATGTCGGCCATGTGTTCTACCGGCAGCGCCAGTTGCAAAAGATCGCCGACATGGCCGCACTGGCCGGCGCGCAGCAGCTCAAGCAAGCCGCGGCTGCCGCCACCGTGTCGGCCAATGTGCTGAGCGCCACGCAATCGGCTGGCGCGCAGAATGACTACGCCGGTACGGCGAGCGCCAATTGCAGCGCAGCGGGCAGCAGCGACGCCGATGGCATGCGTGTCTGCCTGGGCGTATGGGATCCGGCCTACAGCACTGGGAGCGACACCGTACGGCACTTCAACGCCGGCTACGACACCACCAAGCTATCGGCAAACGCGGTGCAGGTGGTGGTGACCCAGACCGTGCCGATCCTGTTCGTGATTCCCGGCAGCGCATCGCGCCAGTTGCGCGCGGAGGCGATTGCCAATGCGAGCCCGCCGGTGGCGTCGTTCTCGATCGGTAGCGGGTTGCTGGATGTCAACACCGGTAGCAGTGTGCTCAGCAGTTTGCTGGGGACCTCGGTGCAGTTGTCCGCTTTAGACTGGCAAGGCTTGCTCAACGCCAATGTCACACTCGACCAGCTGCGCCTGAAGCTGGGTGTTGGCACCATTGACGACTTGCTGAAGACATCGCTGTCGATCCAGCAATTCTATGCGCTCGTGCTGGGCGCGGCCGGCAAGGATTCGCTGCTGTCCGCCGCGCTGGGCAGTCCGCCCACGCAACTTGGGTTGAGCGGGGTCAAGGCTAACGTGGGACTGGGCCAGTTGCTGAACCTGGGCGTGCTGGCGCCGGCGGCGTCGTCAGCGGCCGACGTGGCGCTGAACGTGGCGCAACTGCTGATGCTCGGGGCGCAGGTCGCAAATGGCAACTCGGCGATCCAGGTGAAGTTGCCTCAGATTAATGTGGCCGGACTGACCAATATCGGTGCGCAGTTATATGTCGCGCAGCCGCCCGTGATGGCCGTAGGGCCGGCGCGCCAGCTTGGTCCCGGAGTCTGGCAAACCACCGCACACACGGCGCAGATGGGGTTGCGACTCGATCTCGGGGTCAATATCAACGTGCTCAGCCTGGTGGGCGTCGGCATAAACCTGCCACTCTACGTCGAAGTCGCGGCGGCCACGGCCTCATTGCAGGGCATTCAGTGTGCGGCCGCAAAGGCGGATTGCCGTGCCACATTGGGGGTGAACACAGGCTTGGTCAAGGCATGCCTTGCCGCGGCCTCCGGCAGTGGTTGCGCGTCCGGACCTGTCACGTTAGTCAATACCGGGATAAGTCTTCTCGGCACGGGTGTGAGCATCATTGCCAGCACCAGTCCGCCGCGAGCTGGTGCGGTCAGCGTCAACAGTTCGACTGTCAACTTGGCGCCTGGCACCAMGACCCGGGTGGGGACTCCGCAGCCACTGAGCGGGGTGGTGAAAGATGTCTTGCGTAACCTGAACCTGAATGTTGCCGTCACGGTGGGTTGGTTGGTCTCAGTGGACATCCCATTGCAACTCGGCGACCTGCTCGCCCCATTGTTCGAAGCGCTGGACCCCGTGCTGGTGCCCCTCCTAGGCGCATTAGGCATCCAGCTAGGCTACGCCGACATCTGGATGCAAGGAATCGACTGTAACAACGCCGAGCTGGTGTTCTGAGCCATGCAGCAGGCTAATCGCTATACGGCGGAAGACAGATGAAGACAGATCGCTGGGCTTACGAGAGCCTTGAAGTATATGTATGGGAAGGCAAGTCTGACATTGCCGAGCGCGTGGCGCGTTTCCTGTCGCCGCTTGGCGTGGACGTGATCCGCGCCGGCGCACTGGAGGCATTGCCCGCGGAGCCGCGCCTGAAGCCGTGCGTGGCGGTCATCARTGTCTCGGTGATCGGCGCGGCGAAGTTCACCGCGCTGGACTGGGAGGCGGCCCACGGCATGCCCGTGGTGTGGGTGGCGGCGCCGGGGCGCGAGACGGATCCGGGGCGCTTTCCCGCGGAGTATGCGCATATCCTGGCCGACGATTTCACGGGGCCTGACCTGCGCAACCAGATCGGCAAGCTGCTGCCGCAGTTGCTGGCGGCGGCCGAGCCCGCGAACGCGGTAGCGGATCTGGTGGCGGAGTCGCCCGCCATGCAGCAGTTCCTGTCGCAGGTGGAGACCTTCGCCGATTTCGGCAGCAACGTGATGCTGTATGGCGAGACCGGCGCGGGCAAGGAGCGGATCGCGCAGCGCTTCCACGAGCGCAACAGCATCTATGGCAAGGGACCGTTCGTTGCCGTGAATTGCGGGGCGATTCCCGATGGCCTGTTCGAGTCGCAGTTCTTCGGCCACGCCAAGGGTGCGTTTACCGGTGCGATGTTCGCGCACCGCGGCTTCTTCGAGCAGGCCAACGGCGGCACGCTGTTCCTGGATGAAATCGGGGACCTGCCGCTGTTCCAGCAGGTCAAGCTGCTGCGCGTGCTGGAGGAGAGCGCGCTGACCCGGCTGGGCTCGACCATGCCGGTCAAGCTGGATTTCCGCCTGGTCGCGGCCACCAACAAGGATCTGCGCGAGGCCGTGTCGCAGGGCCGCTTCCGTGCGGACCTGTATTTCCGGCTGGCGGTGATCGAGCTGCGGCTGCCCAGCCTGGAAGAGCGGGGCGCCGTCGATAAGGTGGCGTTGCTGGTGTCGTTTCTCAAGCAGATGCTTGGGGCCTCAGGCCTGGACGCATTGCCGCCCGTGCCTGACTGGCTCAAGGGTGCGGTGGGCACGGCGTTCTTCACGGGGAATGTGCGCGAGTTGCGCAACCTGGCCGAGCGCATCGGCATTACCGTGCAGCAGACCGGGCATTGGGACGAGGCGCGGATCCGGCCTTTGTTTCGCAGCCTGCGCCCGGGTGCGTTCGACAGCAGCGAGCGCACGGCCGACTGGCGCGGCGAGACCGAGGAGCGCCGCCGCATTGTGGCCGCGCTGGATGCCAATAGCTGGCGGCGCCAGGATACGGCGGCCAGCCTGGGCATCAGCCGCAAGGTGCTGTGGGAGAAGATGCGCAAGTTCCAGATCGCCGACAACGAGGCCGAGCCGGCGTGAATTGCCCCCGTGTCATGGCACGGGGGGCGCTGCGCTTCAGAACGTCTTCTTGCCGCCCTGGTAAGCGCTGACGATGCGGTTCATTTCCGCCAGCAGCGCGGCGGGCTCGCCGTGCAGCGTGCGCGCAATGCCTTGCATGTAGCCGAGCAGTTCCTGCTTGGCGGCTTCGGCAAAGTCCATGGTCACTGCCTGGTCTTCGTACAGCAGCACGTACGAGCGGGCGAAGCCGTACAGCAGGAAGTAGGCCGCGGCGTGCGCGGGGTCGGTGTCGATCAGCTCGCGCGTGGCTTTCTTCACCGTCACGAAAGCGTCGGTGCCGGGGAGCGAATCCTGGAATTGCTGGAGGGTGGTTTCAAGCGTCATGGCGCAATATCGGTTAGTGAAAACGGGTTCGGTAGGTCAAATGAAAATCGCTGGGCGGATCGGGCCCGCTCATACGCTGTTCAACATGCGCCGCAGCAGCGCGGCGCCATCGCGCCCCTTGTAGGCGCGTTGCCATAGGTCATTGACCATGGTGGTGTAGAGCCGTACCGCCTCGGGTGCTGCGGTCACGGTGGCGATGCCAGTGGACACGTTGGGAAACTCGCCAAAACGAAATGGGCTGGTGGCCACATAAGCCTTGCCGGGCCGCTCGAAGACCTGGAAGGTCACGTTGGGCATGCTGCCGTCGACGATGCCGATCTGCAGGCCGATCGGCTGCGCGTCCAGCAGGTCGATCACGCGTTCGATCTCGCGCCGGGCTGCCAGCGAGCGCTCCATGCGCACCGCGGGCGGCAGGTCCAGCCGTCCCACCAACCCAAAATGCACGAAGCGCTCCAGCGAGCGCAGGTCGATCAGGCTGGTGATGGGGGGCACGCTGCGCGCGAACGATTGCTTGCGCTCTTCCAGCAGGTCCAGCAGGGCGTCGATGGTTGCGGCTGGCGCCGGCTGCGGGCTCTCCGCTAGCATCTGGCGCAGGTGGCCGGCGTAATCGGGCGAGGTCAGCAGGTAGGAGATCGGTTCGAAATGGGCCAGGATGCGCGTTGCGCCATGCTCGAGCTGGCGCATGCGTTCGATATACGCCACGGCCGAATAGTAGTACTCGGACTCGACCCCCAGCATGGATGCCAGCGAGGTGCCGAGCAACTGGGCGAGACGGCCAAGGGTCTCGATCTTGACGATGTCGCCCTTCTCCATGCGGTAGATCGCGGCCCGCGATACGCCGAGCTGTTCGGCGATGGCTTCCGCGCGCATTCCCGCGCCAAGACGGTAGGCGCGCAGGCGATTGCCGATTTCAACGAAATCAACCATTGGGCCGGCAGCGAGCGGAGCGTCCATCCTCAGGGAATCTCAAAAAGAAGACAAGACCCATCCTAGCATGGGCCGTGGCCGGATGGCGAGAGAAGCATGGTGTCGAAATGCCATGCCGCCGTGCTTCTCCGCGTTCAAGGCATTCGTGCTTCCGGACGATATAGCCACGACGGCCAGATGATCMGGATCGGCCGCACTTTGTGCATCAATGTGCCTTTGATGCTCGATTGTGGTGCATGAAGACGGCGTCAACGCTCGGATAGTCTCGTAAACGAGACTTGGCTAGTTTTTTGGATGGCATGTATATTGCAATCCGCATCATGAGGCCGGCAATTCGCTGGTTTCCCGCATCACGCTTGCCACACCAAAGGAGCGCTTCAGGCGCCAGAAAAGGAATCCGATGAAGAAGTCCCTCGCCACGGCGCTGTCCGCCGCCATCACGATTGCTACGACCGCCACGCTGACCCTCGCCGTAGCGCCTGCCCAGGCCGCCGGTTATCCGGACCGGCCGATCACCATCGTCGTGCCCTACGCCGCCGGCGGCAGCAACGACCTGGTGGCGCGCGTGCTGAGCCAGCGCCTTGGCCAGGACCTGGGTGTATCGGTGGTGGTGGACAATGCGCCGGGAGCCAGCGGCACCATCGGCGCGCTCAAGACCATCAACGCGCCGGCCGACGGCTATACGTTGCTGCTGGGTTCCAACAGCGAAATCTCGATCGCCAAGCTGACCAACCCGAAGATCAAGTACGACGGCCAGCGGGATCTCGTGCCCTTGCGCATGGTGGGCTCGCAGCCCATGGTGCTGGTGTCCGGCGCGCATTCCGGCATCCAGGGCGTGGCGGGTTTCCTGGCGCTGGCCAAGAGCAAGAAGCCGGTGAACTACGGCACCTCGGGCATCGGCACGCCGCTGCATCTGTCGGGAGAGCTGATCCGCGGCGCCAGCAAGGTCGATATGACCCACGTGCCATACAAGGGCGGCGCGCCGGCCATCGCCGACCTGATGGCAAACCAGATCGAGCTGGGTGTGCTGGTGCTGTCGACAGCGCTGCCGCAGATCAAGTCGGGCAAGCTGCAAGCGATTGGCGTGACCTCGGCCACGCGCTCGCATGCCGCGCCCAATATCCCGGCACTGGCGGAGAACAAGACCCTGGCCAATGTGGATATGCGCTTGTGGTTTGGCTTGTTCGCGCCGGCCAACACGCCCAAGGTGGTGACCGACAAGCTGACCGACGCACTGGCTCGCGCCATCAACGCGCCGGAAGTGAAGAGCAAGCTGTCTGAATCGGGTGTCGACATCGATGCGAAGGACGCCGCCGCCTTTCGCAGCTTTATCGCCAAGGAAACCGAGTCGTACCGCAAGATCGTGAGCGAAGCCAATATCCAGGAATAATCCGGATTCCAGTCTTCCAGACGTCAGTGCGGCGATGCCCGGGCGCCTACGGCCCGGGCATCGCCGTTTTTGCGCTATGCGTTAAAGAATGCGGATCTGCTTGACCTTGAACTTGGAGTCACCGAAGAGCGCCTTGTCGTATTCGCCCAGCAGCTCGACTTTGGTGGTGGCGTCCACAGGTTTCCCGGCAGGCCACAGCTTCTTGTCGATCTTGATCCGGATCTGGCCGGTGCCGTCGTCGAACTGGTAATGCTCGTGGCCCACGCTGCTGATGATCTGCCCGCGCAGCACGGCGTGCTGGTCATCCTTGCCTTGCTCCGTCAACACTTTGACGGTGGTCGTTGGAACCGTGGTTGGGCCCACGTACTGCGCTTGTGCCAAGGCGGCCGTCGCCGTCAGTGCTGCCGCGATCAGGATGCGTTTCATGCTTTCTCTCTCAGGTCTGGTTGAAACATACCGGCTGGGGGCGGCAACCTGGCCAGCCCGTTGTGCCGGAGGCGGTGCTTTTGCACTAGCTCGGCGCCCATTGTGGAGAGTGCTGGCTGAACCGAAGCTGAATGACAGCTGGGCAACGTTATGATGGCGCCTGCCGCCGCGGTCCGCTCCGGTCCGCCCACACACTGCTAGGGATTCACATTGCGTTTTCTTCACACTGCCGACTGGCATCTCGGGCGCGTATTCCATGCGCGCAGCCTGCTTGAAGACCAGGCCTGGGTGCTTGACCAATTCGTTGCGCTGGTGCGCGAGCGCCGGCCGGATGCGGTGCTGATCGCGGGCGACGTGTATGACCGCGCGGTGCCGCCGCCCGAGGCCGTGGCGCTGCTGGACGACGTGCTGGCCCGCATCGTGGTGGATGCCGGCATTCCGGTAGTGATGATCGCGGGCAATCACGACAGCGCCCAGCGGCTTGGTTTCGGCGCACGGCTGCTGACGGCGCAGGGTTTGCACGTGGCCGGTATCACCGTGCGCGATGCCACCTGCGTGACCTTGTCCGATGCCCATGGCGAAGTACGGATCTACGCCTTGCCCTATGCCGAGCCCGCAACCGTGCGCGACGCCTTCGACATGGAGCTGCCCGGGCACGAGGCGGCGTTGGAGGCGCGCCTGGACGCGATCCGCGCCAGCCATCCGGCGCAGGCGCGTTCGGTGGTGGTGGCCCACGCTTTCGTGATCGGTGGCGAGGCCAGCGAATCCGAGCGGCCGCTGTCGGTTGGCGGCAGCGGTGCCGTTGCCGCCAGCGTGTTCGACGGCTTCGACCTGGTCGCGCTTGGCCATCTGCATCGCCCGCAGACCTTCAGCCAGCGCATCCACTACGCCGGCTCCTTGCTGAAGTACTCGCTGTCCGAAGTCACGCATGCCAAGTCGGTCTCGCTGATCGAGCTGGCGGCCGATGGCGCGGTCAGCATCGAGCCGATCGCGCTGTCGCCCCGGCGCGACCTGCGCATCGTTGAAGGGCAACTGGCCGATCTGCTGGCGCAAGGCGCGGCCGACCCGCGGCGCGACGACTACATTCACGCGGTGTTGACCGACAACGGCGCCTTGCTCGATCCGATGGCGCGCTTGCGCCAGGCCTATCCCAATGCGCTCGCCATCGAGCGCGCCGTGCTGGCGCGCACGGGCGAGGCGGGGGCGGCGGGCCAGCGCCTGCGCCAGCTCGATACCGGCGAGCTGTTCGCCAACTTCTTCAAGGAGGTGGCGGACGAAGAGCTGGACGACGACAAGCGCCGCGTGCTCGACCAGGTGCTTGAGGGCATTGCCCGCGCAGACCGGGAGTCCGCATGAGACCGCTGCGCCTGAAACTGCAAGCCTTCGGCCCCTTTGCCGCCAGCGAGGAAATCGACTTCACCCGGCTCGGGGAGCGGGCTTTCTTCCTGATCCACGGCCCCACCGGCGCGGGCAAGACCACCTTGCTCGACGCGATCTGCTTTGCGCTCTACGGCGACACCTCCGGCGGCGAGCGCAGCGCGCAGGACATGCGCAGCGCCAACGCCGATCCGGCCTTGCGCACGGAGGTGACGTTCGAGTTCAGCTTGGGGGGCCAGCGTTACCTGGCCACGCGTTCGCCCGCGCAGGAGCGGCCGAAGCTGCGTGGCGAGGGCACCGTCAAGGAGACGCCCAAGGCCCAGCTCGATGTCATGGGCGACGCGGGCTGGACCAGCAAGGCGAGCCAGCCCAACAAGGTCGATGACTTCGTGCGTAACCTGCTTGGCTTTGACAGCAGCCAGTTCCGCCAGGTGATCGTGCTGCCGCAGGGGCGCTTTCGCGAATTGCTCACGGCGGATTCCAAGAGCCGCCAGGCCATCCTCGAGCGGCTGTTCCGTACCGAGCTGTACCGGCGCGTGGAGGAACTGCTCAAGGGGCAGGCGGCCGGCATTCGCCAGGAAGCCGAGCGCCTGCGCATCGAACAGACGGCATTGCTGCAGCAGTATCAATTGGAGTCCGTGGACGCGCTGCGGGAGCAGGCTGCAGGGTTGCAGGCCCAGCTCGCCGAACTGCAGCAGCGCGATGTGGCCGCGCGCACCTTGCTGGAGGTGGCCACGCTGGCAACCCGGCAAGGCGAGCACACGGATGCCCGCCTGCGGGAGCAGCGCGATACCGAGGCGGCCCATGCTGCGCTGATGGCGCAGCGGCCCGAGATGGAGGCGCAGCGCCAGCGGCTGCAGGCCGCACGCCGTGCCATGCAGGTGCAGCCGTTCGAGCAGCATCTGGGGCAGGCCGTGCAGGAACACCAGCAAGCGCAGCAAGCGCTGGCCGCCGCAAGCGCGCGGTCTGCCGAAGGCGCCGCTGTCTCGGCCACTGCCGCGGCGGGGCTTGCGGCCGAAGTGGCCCGTGCCGGCGAGCGCCAGACGGCGCAAAAACAGGTGACGGAGCTGGAGGCCATGTTGCCGCAGGTGCAGCGGCTCGGCGTGCTGCAGCAGGAGCTGGAGGCTGCCGCACGCCAGCAGGCGCAAGCGGGTGCGGCCCATGCCGGGGCGCTGCAGGCGCAGCAGCAAGTCACCGCCACGTTGCGCCAGGCCGAGGCCAGCCAGGCCCAGGCGCAGGAAGGCGCGCGCGGGCTGGAGACGATCCAGCTCAAGCAGGCCGGCCTGGCGCAGCAGGCAAGCACGCTCGACAGATACGCCGCCACGCTGGCGCAGTGCGAGCAAGCGCGCCGGCAGGCCGACGCCGACCAGCTCGCCGCGCAGCAAGCCGCCACGCAGCAGGCGGCAAGCCTGCTGCGCCTGCGCGAGACGGAGCAGGCCTGGCGGGCCGGGCAAGCCGCGCGGCTGGCTGCCGGCTTGCATGAGGGCCAGGCGTGCGCCGTCTGCGGGAGCACCGCGCACCCGCAACTGGCGCAGCACGTCGATGCACCGGTCTCCGACGAGGCACTGGACCTGGCCCGCGAGGCCGCACGGCTTGCCGACCAGGCGGCGCAGGGCGCGGCCAGCCGTGCGCAAGGTGCGTTGCTGGCCGCCACGCACCGGCAGGAACAACTGGATGAACTGCGCGAAGCGGCGGGAGCGGCGGGCATGCCCGACGGCGCCGCGCAAGACCCGGCGGCGGCCAGGCAGCAGCTTGCCGGCGCCATCCAGGCGCTGCGCCAGCAGCAACAGGCGGCAGAGGCGGCCGCCGGCCGCTGCCAGCCGCTGGCYGCGGAAGTCGAGCGGCAGCAAGCCGCTCTCACGGCAGCCGAGGCGGCCATTCGCGCCGCCGCCGCCGCTGTGCAGGATGCAGGCCAGCGTCACGCCAAGCTCCAGGGCGAATGGCAGGCCGCCAGCACGCAGGTGCCGCCGGACCGGCGCGAGCCGGAGCGGCTGACGGCGGCGCTGGTACAGGCACGCGGGGACCTTGCCGCGCGCGAAGCCGCACTGGCCGCCGCGCAGGCGGCCGACAAGCAGGCCGGCGTGGGGCTGGCGGCAGCCCTGGCCGCGCAAGCCGCCGCGCAAGCGAGCCTCTCCACCCATGCAATGCGGGAGACGCAGGCGGGCGCCGCGTTCGCGAGCGCGCTGGAGCAAGCCGGCTTTGTCACCCGCCAGGCCTATGCCGAGGCGCGCATGCCGGGCGCGCAGATGGAGCAAGCCGACGCCCAGGTCAATCGCTTCGACCTCGACCTGGCCGCTGCTGGCGATCGCYGCGAGCGCGCCGCCATTGCCGCGCGCGACCTTGCCCCGCCCGATCTTGCCGCCCTGCGCCAGGCCCAGGCGGACGCCGCCGGCGCGCTCGAGGCGCTGGTCCGGCAGCAGGCCGACCTGCACCGCAGCCGCGAGAACCTGCTGCAGTGCCAGCAGCGGCTGGATGCGCTGGCCAGCAAGGGCGCGGACATCGAGCGCAGCTACGCGGTGCTCGGCCGCCTGGCCGAAGTGGCCAACGGCAACAATCCGCGCCGCATGACATTTCAGCGCTTCGTGCTGGCCACCTTGCTCGACGAGGTGCTGGAAGCGGCCTCGCTGCGGTTGATGCGCATGAGCCGCAACCGGTATGAGCTGCAGCGCGTGCGCCAGCAGGGCGACCAGCGCACCGCCGGCGGCCTCGACCTGGAGGTGTTCGACCACGACACCGGCATGGCGCGCCCGGCCAATACCCTGTCCGGTGGCGAGGGCTTCCTGGCCTCGCTCTCGCTCGCGCTGGGGCTGGCCGATGTGGTGCAGTMGCGCGCGGGCGGGATCCAGCTCGATACCTTGTTTGTCGACGAAKGCTTCGGCACGCTCGATCCCGAGAGCCTGGACTTTGCCATCTGCACCCTGATCGACCTGCAGCATGCCGGGCGRCTGGTGGGCATCATTTCCCACGTGGCCGAGCTGCGTGAGCGCATCGATGTGCGGCTGGAGATCCGGGCCGGGGCCGGCGGCAGCCGGGCGGAGCTGCAATTGCCATAGCGGCCTCAAGGGCCACCTCAGCGGGGCCCGAAGAGCGTAAGCTGTCCGATGTTCCGGGCCGCAGTGGCCCCCTTGCGCAAGCTAGCTTTCAACTGCCCTACGGTCGTGGCCGGCTAACGCACAAGCGATTTGCCGGCGCCTTGACCACCCGCGGACAGGGGGTGTAACCTGTTCATTCTGCGAATTGAAGTTCGCAATTAGAACAAATCACAATAATAAGAAAAACCAAAGTCTGTTGGATTCGTTTCCGGCGGCGCGCCTTTTGCAAGCGGAKGGCGCCCAAGCCGGATGGCTCTTCCGGCAGGACTGTCCGGAGACAGCGTTTGCGCGCCGCCTGGTTTTCTTCCTTGGCGGCCGGTTCCGGATAGTTCGTCCGGACTCTCGGAACTGGAACGCAAGTGATCAACAAGCTATTCGACTCGGTGGAATCGGCCATGGCCGATATCCAGGACGGCGCCACCATCCTGATCGGCGGCTTCGGCATGGCAGGCATGCCGGCGGAGCTCATCGATGCCCTCATCGCCCAGGGCGCCCGCGACCTCACCATCGTCAACAACAACGCCGGCAATGGCGACACCGGCCTGGCCGCGCTGCTCAAGACCGAGCGCGTGCGCAAGATCATTTGTTCCTTCCCGCGCCAGGCCGACTCCTACGTCTTCGATTCGCTCTACCACGCTGGCAAGATCGAGCTGGAACTGGTGCCGCAGGGCAACCTGGCCGAGCGCATCCGCGCCGCCGGCGCCGGCATCGGCGGCTTCTTCACCCGCACCGCCTATGGCACGCCGCTGGCCGAGGGCAAGGAAACCCGCATCATCGACGGCCAGGGCTACGTCTACGAGACGCCCATCCATGCCGACTTCGCCCTGATCAAGGCGCTGCGCGCCGACCGCTGGGGCAACCTGACCTACCGCAAGACCGCGCGCAACTTCGGCCCCATCATGGCGATGGCCGCCAAATGCCCCATCGTGCAGGTCAGCGAGATCGTCGAACTCGGCGAGCTGGACCCGGAACACATCGTGACCCCGGGGTTGTTCGTCAAGCGCGTCGTCAAGGTCGACGGCGCCAGCCAGGCCGCTGCCTGAGCGTCAAGGAGATCCAGAATATGCAACGCCTGACCCGCGATCAGATGGCCGCCCGCGTGGCCAAAGACATTCCCGACGGTGCCGTGGTCAATCTCGGCATCGGCCTGCCCACCCTGGTTGGCAATCACCTGCCAGCCGACCGTKAAATCCTGCTGCACAGCGAGAACGGCCTGCTCGGCATGGGCAAGGCGCCCCCCGCCGGCGAAGAAGACGGCGACCTGATCAACGCCGGCAAGCAGCCGGTCACGATCAAGCCGGGCGGCTCGTATTTCCACCATGCCGATTCCTTCGCCATGATGCGCGGTGGCCACCTCGACTTTTGCGTGCTGGGGGCTTTCCAGGTCTCGGTGAAGGGCGATCTGGCCAACTGGCATACCGGCGCGCCGGGCGCGATCCCCGCCGTGGGCGGCGCGATGGACCTGGCGATCGGCGCCAAGGAGGTGTTCGTGATGATGGAACACCAGACCAAGCAGGGCGAGAGCAAGATCGTGGCGGAATGCACGTATCCGCTGACCGGCATGACCTGCGTCACGCGCATCTATACCGATCTGGCCACCATCGACGTCACGCCTGACGGGCTGGTGGCGCGCGACCTGGTTGAAGGCCTGTCCTTCGACGAACTGCAACGCCTGACCGGCGTGCCGCTCAAGCAGGGCGCTTCTGCCTGAGTGCCGGCCTGACCGGCGGGGCCAGCCCCGGCGAGCACGCTTCCAAGCTTCCCGTTTTCACGATCACGAACAAGCAAGAGAGAGACAACCATGACCGAAGCCTTCATCTGCGACGCCATCCGTACCCCCATCGGCCGCTACGGCGGCAKCCTGTCCGGCGGCTTACGGCGTGGACTCGATGCCCGAGACCGCCGAGAACGTTGCCACCGACTACAAGATCAGCCGCGAAGACCAGGACCTGATGGCCCTGCGCAGCCAGGAAAAGGCATCGCGCGCGCAAGCCGACGGCACGCTGGCGCAGGAAATCACCGCGGTGACGATCGCCCAGAAGAAGGGCGACCCGCTGGTTGTGGACCGCGACGAGCACCCGCGTGCCACCAGCATGGAAGCGCTGGGCAAGCTGCGCGGCGTGGTTCGCGCCGATGGCACCGTGACCGCGGGCAATGCCTCGGGCGTGAACGACGGTGCCTGCGCCATCCTGCTCGCCAGCGAAGCCGCGGCCCGCCAGCACGGCCTGACGCCCAAGGCGCGCATCGTCGGCATGGCAACCGCCGGCGTGGCGCCGCGCGTGATGGGCATTGGCCCGGCACCCGCTTCGCAGAAGCTGCTCAAGCAACTCGGCATGACCATCGACCAGATGGACGTGATCGAGCTGAACGAAGCGTTCGCCGCGCAAGGCCTGGCCGTGCTGCGCGAACTCGGCGTGGCCGACGACGATGCACGCGTCAACCCGAATGGCGGCGCGATCGCGCTGGGCCACCCGCTCGGCATGAGCGGCGCCCGCCTGGTCACCACCGCCATGTACCAGCTGCACCGCACTGGCGGCCGCTACGCGCTGTGCACGATGTGCATCGGCGTGGGCCAGGGCATCGCCATGGTGATCGAGCGCGTCTGATCGTCAACTGCCTGACCGTTTGACACCTGGGCGCCCGCGGGCTTCGGCTCGCGGGCGCCGTGCGCTAAAGAATGC
>NZ_JBFTSF010000049.1:0-29428 GCF_056399905.1 Cupriavidus sp. 01L46 | reverse complement strand
GAAAAGACGAGGGCCGCTCTTGGCGAATTCCATAGGGGCCCGCAGGCTTGACCTGCATGAGGCCGGATATAAGGCTGCAACCAAATCCTCGCCGAGCATCATGAGATGATTTACCTGGCAAACCGGGGCGCGTTCATATAAGTAACCAAGAGAAAGCGATCCTTGCAGGAGGCTGGTGTGGCGTCATTGGGGACCCCAATGGTTTCGTCGTACGGCCCTGGGTGCTATTAGACTCGTGCCGTAACCGCTTCAGAGCACCACGACCCAGCCAATGCCCAGGGATTCGTGGTGGTCCCGCCGGTAGCGCCCACCACGAACTTCAAGCCGTCTGTCGCTCGCAGTGCAGGCGGCCACGAAGTTGCAAGCGTCCCGTTTCCGTCGTGGGCGCGGTGGCACCGGATTGAAAGGCCGAAGAATTCTTCCACCGCGCCCACCCCACCACGAAACCATCACGGCGTGATATATCGTGGCGCTTCGAACCTGTACCGACAGATGCGTGAATGAGCAGGGATGCCGCTACCGAGYAGCCTCACCACGAAACCAGCGCCATCCGCAGGATCGTGGCCATTCAAACCGGTAACGGCATGAGGCTATTAAAACCCGGGGCCTGACGACGAAACCACCGGACTACGCAACCCCGACAAGCCAGCCTCCTGCAAGGATCGCTTTCTTTTGGTCACTTTTCTTTACGAGTAAAGAAAAGTGACATCTCACACGTGTGTAAACGGCCAACCCCGTACAGCCGCGACAGCAGCTAGAAGCATGAAAACCCCGCCCAACAAACGCCTCCCCCCGCGTCAGCGGGGCTACCGACGTCACCCCTAGCCAACTAAACCTACAGCAACGAATCCGCCAACCGGCAAAGATTCTGCCAAGTCCGCGTATGCAGCGGCCGCCGTTGCCAAACCGCCCGCACCACCGTCTCACTATTAGCCAGATACCGCTGCTGGATCCGCCGCATGCGCGCCACCACGTCGCGGTCATAGATCACCAGCGCGGCTTCCGCATTGAGCGCAAACGACCGGATATCCATATTGGTCGATCCCACCATGGCAACTTCATCGTCAATGGTGACGTGCTTGGCATGCAGGAAGGCGGGGCGATACAAGTGGATCTGCACCCCCGAGTCCAGCAGCACGCCGAAGTAAGCCTCCTGCGCGGCCTGCGTAAAGCGCTGGTCGATCCGTTGCGACAGCACCAGGTGCACCGCCACGCCACGGTAGCAGGCCAGGTGCAGCGCTTGCAGGAAGGATTCATCCGGCACGAAGTAGGGCGTGGTGATGACCACTTCGCTGCGCGCGCGGTGGATCATGCTGATCAGCGCCATCTGCGCGTTCTGCGTGCCGTAGCCAGGGCCGCTGGGCAGCATCTGCGCGATGTGCGGGCCTTGCGCCTCCATGGGTGGGAAGCTGTCGAGGTCGAAGTTGCTGTCGCCTGTCTCCAGGTAGCGGTCGGCCAGGAAGACCGCTTGCAACTCCGCCACCACAGGCCCGGTCACGCGCGCCACCAGTTCTTCATTGGGTAGCCCGGGCATCGACTCGGCGTCGATCACGTTTTGCGAGCCGATGTAGCCAATGCTGCCATCCACCACCATGATCTTGCGGTGATTGCGCAGGTCGAAGCGCGCGCTCTTGCCTTTGAGCACCGCCATCAGCGAGCGCATGGGCAGGGCCTGCACCACCTCCACGCCACCGTCGCGCAGCGTATCGGCAAACATGCGCCAGCCGGCGCGCGCGCCCAGCGCATCCACCAGCAGGCGGCAGCGCACGCCCCGCGCGCTCGCCCGCAGCAGGGCGTCGGTAAAGGCGCGGCCGGTTGCGTCCGCGGCGTAGATATAGACCAGCAGATGGACCTGGCGCCGGGCGCCGTCGATATCGGCAATCATCGCGRCTACCGTCGCGTCATAGTCGTCGAGCAGCGCCACGGCATTGCCGCGCATCGGCGAGTAGGAGCCGAGCCGCTCGATCAGGCCGGCCGCATCGGCGGCGACGGCTGCGGGCAGCGGCTGCAATGGCGCGAAGCGCGCCACCCGGTCACGGACGTTTGCGATGCCCTGGTTGATGCGGGCCAGCTTCAGGCGGCGCGACTTGGGATAGTAGATGCGGCCGAACAGCGCATAGAGCACCAGCCCCAGCCATGGCAGGAAGAAGATCAGCAGCAGCCAGGTGCGCGCCGCCGCCGGGGCGCGGCGCTGCGGCACATAGACCAGCATGGCCAGGCGGATCGCCCATTCCGCCAGTGTGAACAGCGACGGCCACCACCAGGAAATACCCGCCGGCATGGCGCTTTGCAGTGCGGCGAACCAGGACGCAGGCAGGGCGGTAGCGAGAAGGGAAGGGGACATGCGGCTCGGCGGCGGTGTGGCGGATCGCCCACCATACCAGAGCCGCGCGTGGAAGCGCCTGTCAGGCAGATGCCGGGCCATGCCGCATCTGCCCGTCACAAGCCGCTGGCTTACTTCTTCGTCACGTCCTTGCGCGCCTTGCTGCCCGTGGCCTCGTTGTACCGCTCCACGTACTCCTCGAACAGCTTGCGGATCGAACGGCCGATTTTCACGTAGTCCGATTCGGCGTCAACGCGGGTTGAGGAGCGCAAGCGCAATGCATTGGTCGAGTGCATCGCACAATCGGGCCGCATCTTTCATCAAAGCACGGCCGATCCGGATCTACAGTGGCGGCATTCCACCATTCCACCATTCCACCATTCCACCAATAGCGAGATGGCAGATGCCCATGATTTCCGCCCTGACTTTCGGCCTTGTGCCCCTGGCCGCCGCGGCGGCGCTTGGCATGGAGCGCGCCGGCCGCAGCATCCTGCTGCAGGCAGCGTGCCTGACCCTTCTGGCCGCCGACTGGGCGCGCGCGGGCCATGCCGTGCTGCCGCATCGCGCGCTGGTGCCTGACCTGGGCGAATTGATGTTCGTGTGGGGCCCGCTGGCGTTCGCCGGCATGCTCGGCTGGGCCTGGCGCACCGCGCGTGCGCTATGATCGCGCATCGCGCTGCGCTTCGATCCAGCCATTCCCAACCGGCGCCAAGCCAGCGGCCGCCCCGCGCACTCCCTTATGAAGCACATCCCGCCGATTCCGCTGCTGCTCGCCTTTGACGCCGTAGCCCGGTTGCGGAGTTTCCACAAGGCTGCCGAGGCGCTTAGCCTCGCCCACAGCACGGTCAGCCACCGCATCCGGGAGCTGGAGCAACTATGCGGGATGGTGCTGTTTGTGCGGACCACCCGCACGGTGACCCCCACGCCAGATGCCGAACGCCTGCTGGTATCCGTGCGCCAAGCGTTGTCCGTGCTGGGCGAAGCCTTTGGCCAGATGGATGGCGCCGCCCGCACAGTGCGCGTCAGCGTCCTCCCCTCCTTTGCCCGTTTCCGAGTCGTGCCTGCGCTGGCGGATTTTCAGCGCTGCCATACGCAGATCGCCATCGAGCTCAACCCCACGAGCCAGATGGTGGTGCCGCGTCACGGCGAGGCGGACATCGCGCTGCGCTTTGCCCGTGCCAAGCCGGTCGAGCCGCATCTGGACCTTGGCCACGACGAATGGTTTCCGGTGGCGGCACCGTCCTATCTGGCCACCCTCAGGCAGCGCGCCCTGCCCAAGTTGTTCGGTGAGGCGATGCTGCTCTCGCACAGCCGCCACGCCTGGGAACCCTGGTTCCAGGAAGCCGGCCTGCCGATGCCGCGTAGCCACCGGGTGACCACCTTCACCGACACCGGCCTGATGCTGGACGCCGCCATGCGCGGGCAGGGCATCGCATACGGACGCCGCTCGCTGCTGCTGCATCTGCTCAAGTCCGGGCAACTGGTGCGGTTGTCGCCGGTCAGCTTGTCATCGGCGCATTCGTACTATCTGATGGTGTCGGAGCGGTTCGAGGCCTCGCCGGAGGTGCGGGTGGTGCATGAGTGGATCAAGGCGCTGGTGGGGGAGGGACAGGGGTAGCGCCCCGGCCACAACTGTTCGCATCGCCACGCAGGTCTGCAGGTCTGCAGGTCTGCAGAGGGTGAACAGAACTGGGCGCTTTCTGTCCGCTCGATGGACGGCGAAGGCGGGCAATGCGCCGGATTGAGCCAGTGTGAGCCGATTGTTCGCCCGCATGCACTACGCTGCAACCAAAGGGAGCCGGAAGGCCAGCACGGGCCGAGCCCCAGGCACGCAGGGGCAGRAGCATCACCAAGGCACGCAAACAGGAGGCCACCATGCAAGCCACGCATCCACCCGCGATCCGCCACATCAATATCGCATTGCAAGGCGGCGGCACCCATGGGGCATTCAGCTGGGGCGTGCTGGACCGGCTGCTGGAAGACAAGCGCATCGGCATCGACGGCATCAGCGGCACCAGCGCCGGTGCCGTCAACGCCACCGTGCTCGCCTACGGCCTGGCAAGCGGTGGGCCGGAGGGCGCGCGGCAGGCCCTGGAGACGTGCTGGCGCAAGGTGTCCGACTGCGCGAAGCTGAGTCCCCTGCAACCTACCTGGCTGGACCGGTTGATGGGTGCCGGCGGCAATATGGAGATGTCGCCGGCGTGGATGGTGTTCGACCATCTCACGCGCTTCTACTCGCCTTACCAGCTCAATCCTTGCAACCTCAACCCGCTGCAGAACATCCTGGATGAGACCATCGATTTCGAGGTGCTGCGCCGCAGCAAGAGCGTCAAGCTGTTCCTGTGCGCAACCAACGTGCTGCGCGGACGCATCCGCGTGTTCAGCACTGGCGAGGTCTGCGCCAAGGCCGTGATGGCTTCGGCCTGCCTGCCGACGCTGTTCCAGGCTGTGGAGATCGACGGCGAGTATTACTGGGACGGCGGTTACATGGGCAACCCGCCGATCTATCCGCTGATCTATGAGACCGACAGCCGCGATGTGCTGATCATCCGCCTCAACCCGATCCACATTCCCCAGGTGCCTGTCACGGCACGCGAAATCCTGGACCGTATCAACACGCTCAGCTTCAACTCCTCGTTGATGCGCGAGATGCGCGCCATCGAGTTCATCACCCGGCTGATCGACGAAGGCGCGCTCGACCCGTCACGCTACCGCCGCATGCTGATCCACAGCATCGATGCCGAAGCCGAGATGGCACGGCTGGGCGCGCCCAGCAAGTTCAACGCGGACTGGGCCTTCCTGCGCGGCCTGTTCACGCTCGGGCGCGAGCGGGCCGACGCCTGGCTCGCGGCAAACTTCGAGGCACTCGGCCAGCGCTCATCGATCGATATCGCTGAAACATTTCTTTGAGCATTCGGCCGCGTACTACCATCAGTGCAGGGCGCCGCGCGAGGCGGGCGGCGAGCGAACAGGTTGAGGTGCATATGGACCGGGAATCGATGCCTGCGATGTCCGACGGTGACGGTTCCGTACTGTTCGCGGATATCAGCAGCAGCACCAAGCTGTATGAAAAGGCAGGCAACGCGGCCGCCTTCGGTGCAATCGGGCAGTGCATCGCCCTGATGAAGTCCTGTTCGTCGGCGCAGCAAGGCCGCGTGGTGAAGACCATCGGCGATGAAGTCATGGCGGTGTTTCCCACTGCCGAAAATGCCATGCAGGCTGCACTCGACATGCAAATGGCGATTGCAGCGCTGCCGCCCGTATCCGGCATCCCCATGTCGATCCATATCGGCTTTCACCACGGCCCGCTCCTGCATGATGCCTCGGGCGACGTGTTCGGCGACACGGTGAACCTTGCCGCGCGCCTCTCCAAGCTCGCATCGCAGGGGCAGATCATTACCAGCAAGGACGCCGTGGCGCATCTGCCGGAAATCCTGCGCCAGGCGATGCGCTACCTCTACCCGATACACGTGCGCGGCAAGGACGTGCCCGTGGAGTTGTTCGAAGCGATATGGCAGCAGAACGCCGACATGACCATTCTCGCCGACGTAAGCCAGCGCGCGATCCGCCCCGCGCTGCTAACGCTGCGGTATCGGGAGATGGAGGTCCGCATGAACGGCGCCTCGCCGCTGGTCACGATAGGGCGCGACGCCGCGATGACGATCGTCGTTGCCGATCCGCAGACATCGCGGTTCCACGCAATGATCGAGTTCCGCGCCGGGAAGTACATGCTGATCGACCGAAGCGCGAACGGTACGCATGTCGCCATCGACGGCGATGGCGAAATCATCCTGCGCCGCGATGAAGTCGCGCTGAGAGGGCACGGCTGGATTACGTTCGGGCAGTCGATGGCTGGCGCCGGGGAGCGGGTCGAGTTCTTTCCGGCTTAGTTTCGGGCCAACACGCTGTACGGAATCTCAACGTGCGGTGAAGCTGCGCTCGCCCTTGGGCGTATCGACTTGTATTTTGGGAAATATAGTGGTGCCCGGGGTCGGACTCGAACCGACACGCCTTGCGGCGGGGGATTTTGAGTCCCCTGCGTCTACCTGTTTCACCACCCGGGCTGAGTGGGTGCTGGCGGATTTGCCGGGAGTCCGGCGTACCAGCACGGTGCTGAGCCGGGAATTATGCCGCAAATCTTGCCAGGCCACAACTGGCTCCGGTAGCGCGGCCCCAACGCGTCCCATCCGCAACCCTGGCGCGCCCGCTTGGCCCGCGTCGCCAGGCTACGATTGCAGGATTCAGGCGGCCTCCGGGCGGTACAGCGGATGAAGCCGGCGAAGGGTGGCGGGCGCTCCCAGGCTTGCCGCAGCGGCCCGACATCCGGGAAGTTGTCGATATCTGGCGCTATGCGAACTCGCTAGCATGCTTGCAGCCGTGGCGCCGCCCGGTTTCTCACATCCACCCCGGAGCCACATGTCAGCCCAGCCCTCCCTCGCCAGTCTTGCACGGCTGCCGTCGCAGGATCCCACCTTCTATGCGCGCGAATACAACAACCGGGCCAACGTGCCCGACAACGCTGCCCACATGGCCCGCTGGGCGGCGCTGTCGCTGCAGGTGCGCAAGCGCGCCGGCTGGCTGGAGGACCTGAGCTACGCCGGTGCCGAGCCCGGCCCGCACGCAGCGGACGAGCGGCTCGATTACTTTCCGGCCGAACCGGCCGAACCGGGCACTGCCGATGGGCCGCCGCCGCTGCTGGTGTTCCTCCACGGCGGCTACTGGCGCGCGCTGGACAAGCGCGACCACAGCCTGGTGGCCAATGCGCTGCCGCACTGCGGCGTGTCGGTGGCGGTGATCAATTACTCGCTGTGCCCGGCGGTGACGGTGGAGACCATCGTGCTGCAGGCCGTGCGCAGCGTGGCCTGGCTGTACCGGGAGTCCGGCCGGCTTGGCCATGACAGGTCGCGCATCTTCGTGGCCGGGCATTCCGTCGGCGGCCACATGGCCGCGATGATGCTCACCACGCTATGGCCGCGCGTAGGCGGCGATCTGCCCGCCGACCTGGTCAAGGGCGTGGTCTCGGTCAGCGGGCTGCATGACCTGGAGCCGCTGCGCCGGGCGGACTTCCTGCAGGTCGACCTGAAGCTATCGGCGCGTGATGTTGAGCGGCTCTCGCCGGCCTTCCTGCCGCCGGCCACGGATGCACCGCTGGTTACCGCGGTGGGCGGGCTGGAGCCGGGCGAATACCATCGGCAGACCGATCTGCTGCGCGCTGGCTGGCCCGCCAACGCGCAGGCGCCCGGTGCGGCGCATGTGCCGATGCCCGCCAGGCACCATTTCAACGTGATGGATGATTTCGCCGACAGGGACAGCCCGTTGCTGCTGGCTGTGCGGCGGATGATGGGGGTGGCTTAGCCCCGCCTTTTTTTTGGGGCCACTCTTCGGCCATTCAGCCCTCCAGCACCCGCAGCAACGACGACGTATCGTCCTTGCCCCAGCCCTTTTCCATCAGCGTGCCGAGCTGGCGCGAGGTGGCTTGCATGGCCGGCAGCTCCAGCCCGAGCTGGCGCGCAATCTCCGCGGCCAGGCCGAAGTCCTTGTCGTGCAGCCGCGCTTCGATACCRGGCGCAAAGTCGTGGGCGACCATCTTCGGTCCCATCATGTCCAGCATGCGGCTGCCGGCCATGCCGGTGGCCATGGCTTGCAGCACGCGGCCGCTGTCTACCTGCTGCGCCTGCGCGAAGCGCATGGCTTCGGCGATGCCTTCGATATTGACCACCTGCGCGATCTGGTTGCACAGCTTGGCGACTTGCCCTGCGCCGTGATCGCCGATGTGGGTGATGGTCTTGCCGAGCAGCGCGAGCAGCGGCCGCACGCGCTCCAGCATCTCGGCCTTGCCGCCCACCATGATGGTGAGGCTGGCGGCCTCGGCGCCAATCGTGCCGCCGGAGACCGGGCAGTCCAGCGCTTCGATGCCGTGCTCGGCCAGCCTGGCGGCAATCTCGCGGGTGACGATGGGCGAGATGGTGCTGTGGTCGATGCAGATGGTGCCCGGCGCCGCACCTTCGATCACGCCGTGCTCGCCCAGCAGCACGGCCTGCACGTCTTCCGATGACGTGACATTGGTAAACACCACCGAGGCGCCGCGCGCGGCTTGCGCCGGCGTGGTGCAGGGCACGGCGCCAAGCGCGCGGGCCGCGTCGGCGGCCTCGGGGCGGCGTACATAGGCGCGCACGGCGTGGCCGCCGGCGAGCAGGTGGCGCACCATCGGCGTGCCCATGGCGCCAAGGCCGATAAAGCCAATCGTTGTATTGCTCATCTCAAATATCCTTGCATATCCTTACTTGTCTGACGCGTAGGCAAACTTGCCGTCGCGGATCACGCCCATCACGCGCGAGCGCTGGTCAAAGCCTTGATGGTCCTTCGCGCTCAGGTTCATCACCCCATTGGGAATGGTCAGGTTGGTGGTCGTCTCCAGTGCATCGCGCATGGCGTGGCGGAACTCGCGCGTGCCCGGCTGCGTGCCGCTCTTGCCGGCACGGCGCGCAGCATCGTCCAGCAGCATCCACGCGCCCCAGGCATCGCCGGCGAATTGCGTGATGCTGTCCACGCCGTACTTCGTCTCATAGCGCGTCACGAAATCCAGCGCCACCTTCTTTACCGGATGGCCATCCGGCAACTGCCGCGCCACCACCACCGGCCCGGTCGGGAACAGCGTGCCTTCCACGTCCTTGCCGCCTACCCGCAGGAAATCCCAGGTGGCGATGCCGTGCGTCTGATACACCTTGCCCTTGTAGCCGCGCTCGGCAAGGGTCTTCTGCGGCAATACCGACGGCGTGCCCGCGCCGGCAATCAGGATCGCATCCGGGGTGGCAGCCATCAGCTTGAGCACCTGCCCGGTTACCGAAGTATCGGTGCGCGAGAAGCGCTCGTTGGCCACCACCTTGAGCTTGCGCATGTCCGCCAGCTTGGAGAACTCGCGCCACCAGCTCTCGCCGTAGGCATCGTTGAAACCGATGAAGCCGACAGTCTTGATGCCGTGGTTGCTCATGTACTCGGTAAGGACCGTAGCCATATGCGAATCGTTTTGCGGCATCTTGAACGCCCAGCGCCGCTTGGGGTCCGACTGCGGCTCGATGATGGCAGCCGACGCAGCCAGGGCCACCATCGGCGTCTCGCCTTCCGCCACGGCGTCCAGCGCAGCAATGGCGGTGGGCGTGATGTTGGGGCCCACCACCACATCCACCTTGTCCTCGGAGATCAGCTTGCGCACATTGCGCACGGCCGCGGCCGGGTCGGAGCCATCGTCCAGGATCACGTACTGCGCGCGCTGGCCGCCCAGGGTCTGCGGCCACATCATGACGGTGTTCTTGGACGGGATGCCGATGGAGGCGGCGGGGCCGGTGGTGGAAACGTCGATGCCCACGCGGATGTCGGCGTGGGCGGGGAGGGCGTTGAGGCAAGCGAGCAGAAGGGCGGCGCACGGCAGGGCGGTGCGCACGAACGGGTGGGGCACGGGTTGTCTCTCCTCTGTGTTTCTTGTTGTGTAAATCGGCAGCGGCCAGCTACCGCTCTCGACTCGCCGATGCGCGCCCGGCGCACTACCGGTCCACGCCTTGAACGCGCTCGGGGATCCATTGTAGGAGCATGGTGACGAGACTGGACGCGGCCATGACTGCCAGCAGGCGATAGCCGTACTTGGCGCCGCCGGACAGAGCCGTGGCCGAGTTGCCAGGATCCATGCAGCCGACCAGCGCCGCCGGCCGCGGCGCAGCGGCTGATACTTGACACTGCGGGCGCGCAGGGCGCCCCGGGATGACTTACCCTGCCAGGCCCTTGTTCGGGTTGATCAGGTACTTCTCGCCCGTCGCGCGCTTGTTGTAGACGGCGATCACGTCCAGGTCCAGCACCTCGGCCAGCGAGATTTCCTTCGAGTAATGGCTGGCGAAGGTGGTTTTCAGCTCCGCCACCACGCGTTGCTTGAGTTCGTTGGCCCGCTCGCGCCCGATCTTCTGCAGGAACGGGAACAGCAGCCAGCCGCCCATGCCCCACGCCATGCCGAAGCTGCGGGTGAACTCGGTCGGGCTGGTGTCCAGGCCGCCGTAGAGGTAGACCTGCTTGTGGGTGGTCGAGCCATAGCGGCTGTATTCGCGCGCGGTCTTGTTCAAGGCCGCTTCCATGCAGGTGAGGATCTGGCCGGCGAGCTTGCCGCCGCCCGTGGCGTCGAACGCGATCGTTGCGCCGGTAGCGACGAGTGCCTCGGTGAGGTCCTGCATGAACGTGGGCGACGCGGCGTTGCAGACGTAGACCGCGCCTTGTGCCTTGAGCAGGTCCGCCTGCTCTTGCTTGCGCACGATGTTCACCAGCTTGATGCCATCCTTGAGGCAGATCTGGTTGAGCATCTGGCCCAGGTTGGAGGCCGCGGCGGTGTGCACCAGGGCGCTATGCCCTTCGCGCCGCATGGTCTCGACCATGCCCAGCGCGGTGAGCGGGTTGACGAATGACGACGCGCCATCGGCGGGCGTGGCGCCTTCGGGCAGGACCAGGCACTGGTCCGCGGGAATGCAGCGGTACTGCGAGTACATCGCGCCGCCGATGGCAGCCACGGTCTTGCCCAGCAACGCTTGCGCCGCAGGGGACGAGCCTGCATCGACGACCACGCCCGCGCCCTCATTGCCAACCGGCATGGACGCATCCATGCGGCCGGCCATGCTGCGCATCGCCCCTTCCGGGACGCGCGCGGTGACCACGGGGCGCTCTGCCGTGCCGCTGGCCTTGGCCGTGCTCATGTCGGCCGCACCGAACAGCAGGCCGAGATCGGACGGGTTGAGGGGAGAGGCTTCAATGCGGATGAGGACTTCATCCGGGCCGGGGTGCGGCGTGTCGATGCTGTCTAGCGACAGCTCGAGTTCACCGCTGCTCTTGATTTGCGAACGAAGTTGAAGGCCGGTGCGCATTCGATGTCTCCTTGATCTGTCGGTGTGCGGTGTGCGGTGTACGGTGTGAGATGGGCCAKGCGGCAATGTGGGGCCGCTCTTGCCGAGCAGTCAGCAATGTAGCAAGTTCCTGTGAAACGCGTACTGGGCCGGATACTCAGGTCATGCGCCTGCCGACAGACCGTCATGCATCGCGCTGATAGAGGCGGATCCATGTGTGCTCGGCCCCGCGCTTCCCCTGCTTGACACCCCGAATCTTTCAACCTAAAGTTTGCCTGCAGATCTAGATAAGAGACCATCTGTAAGATGGTCTCTTCCTGCGTGCAGCTTGCTGCGGCCTCTTACAGAAATAAAACAAGGAGACCGCTGTGCAATCCACGATCAAGATCCGTGGCATCGATGATGTCATCGCATTTATTGATTCCTGCCCAAGCATAAAAGGTAGAGCCGGCCTCATCTGGTGGCTTGCGCTGGGAGGACTGTTCCTCGACGCATTTTCCAATTCGGCATTGAGCGCCGGGCTCGGGCCCATGACGCGCAACCTGCAGCTTGCCGCTTCACAGGTTGCGCTGCTGACATCCTTTGCTTCGTGGGTGGCTATCGCCTTCAATCCCATCGGCGGATGGATGGCGGACCGGTGGGGCCGCATTCGCCCGCTGATCATCGCGAAATTCCTGGCGGTGATTGGCGCGCTGCTGGTGGTGTTCGCGCCTGGCTTCGAAGTGATCCTAGTCGGGCGCTTCTTTGTCGGCGCGGCCTACGGCATCGACTTTGCCATCGCCATGGCCGTGCTGGCCGAGTTCACGCCGGTCAGGCTGAAGAGCCGGCTCAATACCTGGCAGGGCATGTGGTACACCGCGGTCTGCAGCAATTTGCTGCTGGCGTTGCTGTTCCATTCGTGGAATGTGGGCGACGCCATCTGGCGCTACTCCGTGGCCGCCACCGCCATCTTCGGGCTTGGCATCCTGGTGCTGCAGCTTGCGTTCCTGGTGGAGAGCCCGATCTGGCTGGCGCGCAAGKAGCGCCTGGTCGACGCCGCCAAGGCAATGACGCGCATCTATGGCCGGCCCTTCGCCGCCGCGCCGGTGGGAGAGCGCCTGCCCGTGCTGAACCAGGCAAAGCGCGGGCTGGCCAATGTGCTGCTGATCTTTCGCGGTGTGTATCTGCCGCGCACCGTTCTTGCGGCGACGGTGCAGATCGGGCAATCCATCCAGTACTTCGCGGTCGGCTGGTATCTGCCGCTGATCAGCGCGGCGCTGTTCGGCAAGGACTTTGTCTACGCCACGGTGGGTGCGCTGGTCTTCAACGTCTTTGGCATCCTTGGTGGCTTCATGTCGCCGCTGATCGGGCGCAAGCTGGGTTTGCGCCGTGCTTCCGCCTTTGGTTTCGCCGCCGTTTTTGTCATGCTGCTGATCCTCGGCCTGTTCAACGGCAAGATGCCGATCTGGGTGGCGGTGATCGTGCCGTCGCTGTTCATCCTTTTCCATTCAGGCGGTCCCGGCGCCAACGGCAAGAGCCTTTCGTCGCTGTCGTTTCGCAGCGAACTGCGCGCGGGGGCCAACGGCATCATCGGCGCGCTGGGCTCAACCGGCGCCGCACTGGGCCTGTTGATCTTCCCGCTCTTCCGGGAGAAATACGGCCTGGAGACGACCTTTCTCATCCTCTCGATCGTGCCGCTGACGGCCAGCATCATCTGCTTTGCCATCAAGTGGGACCCGACGCGCACCGCCATCCATCCTGACAACGAAGCCGACGCTCCGCAATTCAGCGGCGACGAGGCGCCGGCCCCGGCGTTCCTCAACCCGGCGATAGAGAAATCCCAACGATGAAGACCAACAGCAACGTCATACTCGCCATCGACGAAGGCACGTCCGGCACGCGGGCGGCCGTGGTTGCCGCCGACGGCCATGTCTCGTGCCTCGAATACACGACGCTGCAGGTGGACGCGCCACGGCCCGGCGTGGTCGAGCAAGATGCCAACGCGATACTGGAAAAGACGATCGCCGTCTGCCGCGCCACCATCGCACGCGCGCAGCAAGAGCAGTTGCGCATTGTCGCGCTGGGCATTGCCACGCAGCGTGCCACCGCGGTGCTGTGGGATACCCGCAGCGGGCGGGCGATCGTGCCCGCCATGGTCTGGCAGGACACGCGCTATGTCAGCGAGCTCAGCGCGCTGGCGCCGGCCTGGGACAAGACGCTGCTCGAGCAGGTCGGGCGCCCGGTCGGCGTGCGTTCTCCCTACCTCTGGGCCGCGCGCCATTTGCGGGACACGCCCGAGGTGGCCGAGGCGTTCCGCGCGGGCAGCCTGGCGTTCGGCACCATCGACACCTGGCTGCTCTGGCATCTGTCGACCGAGCGCGCCTGCGTGACCACGCCGACTAACGCCACCTCCGCCAGCGCCTACGTGCTGGCCGGGCACCGCTATCACCTTGGCTGGCTCGATGCGCTGGAATTCCCGCACACGCTGCTGCCCGCGCTGCGCCAGGACGCCGACGATTTCGGGCGCACGCGCGCCGAGCTGCTGGGCATCGACGTGCCGATTCTCGCTTGCGCGGGCGACCAGCTTGCCGGCGCCGCGGGGCTCGGATGCCTGGAGCGCGGGCAGTCGATGTGCGTGCACGGCACCGGCAGCTTCGTGGACCTGGTGATCGGGCCGCAGCCGCCGGCCAAGGCCGGCCTGTACGACGGCACCCTGACCATGACCGCGCGCCGGCAGCACGATGTGTCGCATCTTTCCGTGGAGACCTTCGTCGCCACCACGGGCTCCGCACTGAATTGGGTTTGCGAGAAGCTGCGCTGGTTCGAGAGCGCGAAGCAGATCAGCGCGCTGGCCGCCACCGTCGGCTMCGCGCGCGGCGTGACCTTCCTGCCCGCGCTCACCGGGCTGCGCGTCCCGCAGATGCAGCCCGAAGCCCGCGCGTCGCTGACGGGCATCTCCATCGCAAGCACGCAGGCCGAGGTGGCCTACGCCATCCTGGAAGGCATCGCGCATGCGGTGTCGTCCTGCATGGAGGCCAACGAGGAAGTCGCCGGCGTGCCCGTGGCCGAACTCATCGTCGGTGGCGGCCTCTCCGGCAGCGACGCGCTGCTGCAGATCCAGGCGGACCTGACCGGCATGCCGATCCGGCGCATGCGCGAGACCGATCGCGCCAGCTTGCGCGGCATCGCCTTCTTCGCGGGCTCGTCGGGGCTGCTGTGGGACTCGCTGCAGGACGCCCGCGCGACCAATGAAACCGATGCCGTGTTCGAGCCACGCCTGGGTGCCGACCAGCGTGGCGAGCGCCGCGCGCTCTGGCACGCACGGGTGGCGTCCGAGCTGCGCCACGCGCAATCCTTCCATCACCACTGACCTGCCAGGAGATCGCCGAAACATGATGGTTTTTCCATCCAGAAGTCCCAGCCGGGACCGCGCCCGGATGACATCCACCGAACCGCTGCGCCTGGTGCGCCAGGCGCAGCTCGATCGCCTCGGCAGCGAGACCTTCGACATCCTCATCGTCGGCGGCGGCGTGACCGGCGCCTATGCCGCGCTGGATGCCAGCCTGCGCGGCTATCGCGTTGCCTTGGTGGAGAAGAACGATTTCGCCTCCGGTACGTCGTCCAAGTCCTCCAAGATGGTGCATGGCGGGTTGCGTTACATCGAGCAGGGCAATCTCGGCCTGGTGCGCCATTCCCTGCTGGAGCGCCAACGCCTGCGCAGGAATGCGCGGCATCTGGTGCAGCGCCTGCCGTTCCTGTTTCCCGTGATGGAGAAGGACGGCGTGTTCGACAAGCGCCTGGCCAAGGCATTCGAGAGCCTACTCTGGACCTACGACCTGGCCGGCGGCTGGCGCGAAGGCATCCTGCATCAAAAGCTCACCAAGGCCGAGGTGCTGTCGCATTGCCCGACCTTCAACGAGGAGAACCTGCTCGGCGGCTTCATGTACTTCGATGCGCGCGTGGACGATGCCCGGCTCACGCTGAACATCGCCCGCACTGCGGCCTTTCACGGCGCGGCAGTGGCCAACCACGCGAAGGTGGTGGAGATCACGCGCAACGGTCACGGCAAGGTCGACGGCGCCATCATTCATGCCGGGGATCGAGAGATCCGCGCCAGGGCCGGCGTCGTCGTCATGGCCACTGGCGTGTGGCTGCGTGACTGGACCGGCCGCAAGAAGGGCGAGGAAAAGACGCTGCATATCCGCCCTGCCAAGGGCGTGCATGTGGCCATTCCCTGGCTCAAGGTCCGCAACGACTGCACCGTGACCATCCCCGTGCCGGGGCGCAACCGCCGCGCCACCATCACGCGCTGGGGCAACGTCTCCTACCTGGGCACCACGGACGAAGATTACGAGGGCGATCTCGACAACGTTTGCTGCACCCGCGAGGAACTCGACTTCCTGCTGGACGGCGCGCGCTGGGCGCTGAAGACGGACCTGCAGGCCGAAGACGTGCTGGGCAGCATCGCGGGCTGCAGGCCGCTGGTGGCGCCGCCGGGGGGCAAGACGCTGGAGATCAAGCGCAACCATGAGATCCACACCGCCGCCGATGGCCTCGTCACCATCGTCGGGGGCAAGCTGACCACCTCCCGGCACATGGCGGAGCAAACCGTCGACGCGGCCCAGAAAGTGATTGGCCAGCGCAACCGATGCCAAACCAAATCCGCGTACCTGCTGGGTGCCGCGGGATACGACGCGCAGGCCATCGTGGCTTCCGGCGGCTTGTCCGCCCACCTGGGCGAGCGTTATGGCACGGAAGCCCGTTTCGTCAGCGACATCCTGCAAGCCGATGCGCGCCTGCAGGCACCGATTGTCGAAGGGCTTCCCTATACCGAAGCCGAGATCGTCTACGCCGCGCGCCACGAGCTGGCGGGGAGCGTGGACGACGTGCTCTCGCGCCGCATCCGCGCCCGCCTAATGGCGCGCGATGCCTCGGCGCGCGCCGCGTCCCGCGTGGGCGCAATCCTGCAGGCCGAGCTCGGCCTGTCCGAATCCGAGGTGGCGCAGCAGGTCAATGATTACCTGGCTGCCGTCGCACATGAAAAATCCGTTCTACTGGGAGATGCACAATGATCAGCAAGGAAGCCATCAAGCGCGGCTACAACCGTGGCAACTACGTCGTCGGCGCGCACACGCCGCCGGCCTATGCGGCCACCATCAAGGAACCCTCCTCCATGCCCGGCGGGCCCGGCCTGCAGCGCAATGCCGTCGCCGTGGATGCCGCGCACATCGATGCGCTGCGCGGCGTGGCCGATGAGGTGCTGACCGATACCGCCAGCGTGGTGGCCAGGACGCGCGACTGGTGGGCCGGCTCCATGATGACCGAGACCGCCGGCCGGCCGGCCACGCCGCAGGCCGTCATCGTGCGCGTGTCCACGATCGGGCAGATCCAGGCCGTCATGCGGATCGCGCACGCGGCGGCGATCCCGTTGACGGTGTCGGCGGGCCGCAGCAACGTCACCGGCGCCGCGCTGCCGGTACGCGGTGGCATCGTGCTGGACGTGTGCGCGCTGAACAAGGTGCTGGACTTCGACAGGGAAAGCCAGATCGTCGAGGTGGAAGCCGGCCTGTTCGGCGACGTGTTCGAGCAGACCATCCAGAAGGACTATGGCATGACCATGGGCCACTGGCCGTCGTCCTTCGCCATCAGCACCGTGGGCGGCTGGGTGGCGTGCCGCGGCGCCGGGCAGCTTTCGACGCGCTACGGCAAGATCGAGGACATGGTCTTCGGCATGGATGTGGTGCTGGCCGACGGCAGCCTGATCAGCGTGGGCGGCTACTCGCGCGCGGCGCTCGGCTCGGACCTGCAGCAACTGTTCATCGGCTCGGAAGGCACGCTCGGCGTGATCGTGCGCGTGCGCCTCAAGCTGCATCGGCTGCCGGACTACGGCCGCGCCATCGCCTATGGCTTCAAGACCTTCGCCATCGGCCTGCAAGCCTGCCGCGAGATCATGCAGCGCGGCGCCAATCCCGCAGCCCTGCGCCTGTACGACGAGCTCGAGAGCCGCGTGCAGTTCAACCTGCCCGACACCAACGTGCTGCTGATCGCCGACGAAGGCGCGCGCGAGATGGTCGATGCCGTGATGGCCATCAGCGAAGGCGTGTGCAAGGCGCTCGGTAGTGCGCTGGACAGCGAAGCGATCTTCGAGCGCTGGCTGGATACGCGCTACCTGACCGGCAAGAGMGCGGAAGGCTTCAAGCGCAGCCCCGGCTTTGTCGCCGACACGCTGGAGATGTCCGGCCCCTGGAGCGACCTGCCCGCCATCTACACGGACGTGGTCAACGCCATCAACGCCGTGCCTGGCACGCTCGCTGGCTCGGCGCACCAGTCGCATGCCTATGTGGACGGCGCCTGCTTGTACTTCTCGCTGCGCGGCGAGGTCGAGGTGGAGAACCGGGCGAAGTGGTATCGCCAGGCCTGGGATGCCGCCAACGCGGTGTTGATCAAATACAATGCCGCGTTGAGCCACCACCACGGCATCGGGCTGCTGCGCGCGCCTTATATGCGCGAATCGCTGGGCAGCGCCTTTGCGGTGCTGATGGCGGTCAAACAAGCGCTGGATCCCAAGAACATCCTCAACCCCGGAAAGCTCGGCCTGACGGACGCGCTGCCCTACGACCCGGATCGGTAAGCATCATGGATAAGTCACTCGGGGCACGCCTGACGCGGCACCCGGTCATCGCGACGCTCTTCGGTGTCGAGCAGGCCGATATCCTGATCGAGAGCCACGCCGAGGTCTGCATCGTTGCCAACGTGGAGCTGCGCAAGCTGCAGCCCGTGGTGGCCACGCTGACCAAGGCCGGCAAGTACGTCATCGTCAATATCGACAGCTGCGAAGGGCTGTCGCAGGACAAGGGCGGCGTCGAATATCTCGCCGATATCGGGGTGACCAGTCTCGTTTCGACCCGGGTGGCCACCATCCAGCGCGCCAACCGGGCCGGCCTGATCACCATGCAGAAGGTGTTCGTGACCGACCGTTCGACCTGGCCGCGCAGCGTCAAGGCGCTGGAGCAGAGCGATCCCAACCTGGTGCAGCTGATGCCCGCGCCCATGCTCGCGCATCTTTCCACCCAGGACCGCAAGGCGCTGCCGCCCATCGTCACTTCGGGGTTCGTCTGCAACAAGGACGACATCCGCAGTGCGATCCGGGAAGGCGCCGTGGCGGTGTCCACCAGCGACAGCAAGCTGTGGAACCTGAAGCCTTCTGAGCTGAAGTCCTGAAGCCTGATCGAGCGAAAGCACGCCTGTGCGTGCTTTCGCTCGCCGGGCGCCACTCAGCCCCGGCCGCCGTCGGTGTACGGGTCAACCTGGCGAGCGCCTTCGCCGAACGCGTCGAACTTGCCGGCGCGGCCACCGTCGGTGTAGGGGTCCACTTTGCCGGCCCGGAAGTTGTAGCCGTAGCGGTCACCGTAGAGGGTATGGTCCTGTGGGCTCGCGGCCTGGGCGGCGCCGGCGAGCAAAGCCGCTGCAAGCGCGGCGGCGGTGAGGGTGGCAATGGCAAATTTGTTGTGCATGGCGTGCTCCTTGAAAGCAAGGTTCGGCCTCTTGCGTGCCGTTGGATCTCGTGACGTTCGTGACGAAAAAGGGGCGGGGTCAGAGTGGAAAGATCTTCGGCTCGCCGGAGCCGGGTCCTATTGCCGGCCCGTGATAGATCGGCGAGCCGCACGGGAACGAGTTCGGGATCGCGGGCATTTCCGGCAATTCCGGCAATTCCGGCATGCCGGGCAGCTTCGGAAACTCGCCATAGCCGGGATCCCTGCGGATGATCATGGGCATGGGGTAGACACCGGTGCCGCCGGTCATGGCAATCCGGGTGGCCTGCTCAAGCTCGCTGAGGCGAGGCAGGTTTCCGATGGATAGGGTGGACATGGTCTTCTCCTGAGTGGGGTGTGATGGAGGAGCGCCGGGCTCGACGCTCCCCCTTCACCACGCACACGGCATGCCATGGCCCGGTGCCGCGCAGTGTGCGCGGGCGGGCATAAATCCGGTAGAAAACGATGGTGCCGCGCCAACACGCCGGGCAAGCGTCGGCGGCGCGCAGACACCTGCGCAGGATTGTTGCCCGTGACTTGCGCGACACCGTGGCGCCTACATCCCCTTGAACGCGTCCGCATAAAGCCGGCTGACCCCCAGCTTTTCCGGCCGGTCGCGCAAGGTCAGGGTGAGCTTGCCGCTGTCATCGCGCAGCGCGCTGGCAATGGCCGTGCAGCGTACGATGGTGCTGCGGTGGACCTGCCAGAAGCACGCCGGGTCGATCCGCATCTGCAGCTCCCGCAGCGACATGCGAATCAGGTGCTCGCGCTGCGCGGTGACCACCCGCACATACTTGTCCGCGGCCTCGAAATACAGCACCTCGTCAATCGGCACCATCGTGATGGTATTGCCGGCGCTGGCCTGGATCACCTGCAATGGGCTGGCCGCCGGCGCGGCTGGCGGCGCGGACATGCCGACGGCAAGCAGCGCGCGCAACTGATCCATGGCGGCGTCCAGCGATGGCGGGGCGGCCTGCGGGGCCGCACGCTGTTGCAACGTGGCTTGCAGGCGCGCGCAGGTCTTTGCCAGGCGGTCGGCCTGCACGGGCTTTAGCACGTAGTCGACGGCCGCATGCTCGAATGCGTGCAAGGCGTAATTGTCGTAAGCCGTCACGAAGACGATCAGCGGGAACGGCTTGGCCGAGTCGGGCCAGTCCTCGGCCAGGGTCTGCGCTGCCTCCAGTCCGCTCATGCCCGGCATGCGGATATCCAGGAACAGCAGATCGGGCTGCAACGCGAGCGCCTGTGCCACGGCGGCCTCGCCGTCGCCTACCGTCGCGACGATGTTCAGCGCCGGCCACAAGCGGGCCAGCTCCGCCTGGAGGTCCGCGGCCAGCAGCGCTTCGTCTTCGGCGATCAGGGCAGTGGTTCGCATGGAGGCGATATGGGGAGGGGGCGGCAGTGAATCAGGATAGCGGAAGGCGCACGACGGCCAGCGTGCCGCCGCCGCTGTCATCGCCGTCATCGCCAGCACGCAGCAGCTCGAAGCTTGCCGCTTTGCCGTAGAGCTGGGCGAGCCGTTCGCGCACCTGCGATGTGCCAAAGCAATCCGAGCCGGGCGGCAGCTCGCTCAAGCCCGCGCCGGTGTCGCGCACGCCAAGCACCAGCGTGCTGCCTTCGCGGCGGGCTGTCACCTTGATCCAGCCGCCCGCGACGATGGGCTCCAGCCCGTGCTTGATGGCGTTCTCAACCAGTGGCTGCAGCAGCAGCGGCGGCACGGGCAGGTTGGCCAGGCCGGCGGGCAGGTCCAGCTCGACCTGCAGCCGCGCGCCCATGCGCACCTGCATCAGCGCCAGGTAGTCGGCGATGCGATCGAACTCGCATGACAGCGGATGCGAGCCGGAGCGCGACGCCTGCAGCGTGGCGCGCAAGAACGAGATCACCTGGTTCAGCATCTCTTGCGCGCGCTGCGGATCCTGCCCGATCATCACGCGCAGGTTGCCCAGCGTATTGAACAGCATGTGCGGCTCCAGCTGCGACTCCAGCAAGCGCAGCTGATTCTCCGCGGCGCTGCGCATGGCCGCCTGCGCCCGCGCGTCCGCAGCCGCCATGCGCCCGCGTGCATAGTGGAAGTAAGAGATGCCGAGCGCCAGCACCAGCGCCACCGTCATGCTAAGCAGCAGGGCGCGCGGATTGCGCATCAGATCCGACGGCGTGCCGTGGCTACCGGTGAGCAGGTCGGCAATCGCATGCCCGCCAAAATAGCCCGCTACGCCGGACACGACGATCCACGGAAACATCCACTTCCAGTCCGGCCAGCGCCGCTGCGTGGTGGAAGCGCCCGGCGAGCCATCGGGCAGCCGGCGCGTGAGGCCATAGCGGCCCAGCTTCACCAGCGCCTGTATCAACATCGTGATGCACAGGGCATAGGCCAGGTTCATGCCAAACGGCTCGCGGAACACGACGGAGAAGAAGCCGGCGGCACCGAGCGCCACGGGCACGCCAATCCGCAGTTCGCGAAACAGCCAGGCCAGTGCCTTGGCGGGATGGCGCATGATGGGCTGTGGCCGGATTTCAGCCACCAGCAACGCCCCGGGACATCTCAGCCTGCGGGCGCCGCGCGCGCAGTTCCGCCGTGGTGCTGCCCTCGCCATGCGGCGTCCAGCCCGGCGGCATGAGCAAGTACCCAAGGAACGCGCGCAAGCTGCGCGCCCCCGCCAGGTCGCGCAGCAGATGCATCCACTGCGTGAACTCGATCCGCAACGGGTTCGCGCTCTCGATCGGATGCACAAGGCCATACCGGCAGGGCAGGTCCTCGCGCTCCTTCACGTAGGTGCCAAACAAGCGATCGAACACCACCAGCACACCGCCATAGTTCGCATCCAGGTACTCAAGGTTGGACGCGTGATGCACCCGGTGCGCCGAAGGCGTATTGAAGATCCCCTCCAGCCAGCCCAAGCGCGGAATCCACGTCGCATGAATCCAGAACTGATAGAGCAGGTTCAGCGACAACACGGCAAACACGATTTGCGGCTCAAAGCCAATCCAGGCCAGCGGCAAGAAGAACAGTGCCGTGCCGGTCAGCTTGCCGAGAACCCCGATGCGAAACGCCGCCGACAGGTTCAGCTGGTTCGGCGAGTGGTGCACCGCGTGGTTGCTCCAGAACCACCGCACCCTGTGCGCCGCGCGGTGATACCAGTAGTAGCAGAACTCCTGCCCTATAAACAGCAGCGGCAACGCGATCCAGCCGGTGGGATGAATCGTCATCCAGCGGTGCTCGAACGCAAGCCGCACCAGCGGCGCCGCGATCGACAGCGGCAAGGCAATGCCCACCGCGATGCGCGCCACCAGATCCAGCGCCGACACCCCGAACGCCCGCCAGTCGTAGCGCTGGCGGCGCGACAAGACGATGGCCTCGATCAAGGCGAATGCCAGTACCGACGGGGCCGCGATAAACAGCTGAAATTTCTCGAATGCGTTCATGACGGCAGGCCTGGACGTGGTTCGGGACAGGGGGGTGCTGGCTTCGGTTGCTGGCATCAGCGGCGGCCTGAGTGATMAGCCCGGCACGCTGTCAAGCATTGCCTGCCGGGTCAGCCTCCAGGTCACCAGGCTACGTGAGAGGAAGATACCGCTAACGGCACCATAGATAAAGCCGATCGGCGTTGCCACCCCGGCATGCCACAGCAAACCGGGGTTTACCGCCATGGCTGCGCTCACGCCGTAGCGGGTGATGAACAGGCAGAGGATCAACGCCAGCGGCACCCAGCTTGCGGGCACCAGCAGGCGGCGATCGGCCTCCAGCCAGCGAATGCCGCTCCAGGCGCCRATGGTGTGGGCCAGCGCCAGCGCGCAAGCCACGCCGATGCCCCATCCAAGCAGCGCGAGCGGCTGCGCGGAGAAGGCCGAGATGACGCCGCCCAGCGAGACCACCGCCATGGCCACGGGCACGGCCGTGGCGCGGGCCGGTGTCATTCGTCTGGGGACGGCTTGCGAGAGGCCGAGCGCGATCAGGCCCGCGAGCACGATCCAGACCCATCGGGGCGTGTGGAGGAGGATTTCAGTGAGCATGGGGGGCATCCAGTCTGGTCGGGGGAAACGCGATGGTGCTCATATTCGGCTGACACCGGCGCGGTGTGCAGGTCGCTGCGACGAAACGCCGGATGGTGTCGCGAAGCGCAGGCGGTGCGGGTCGGGTCGCCAGTGCGTGACTGCCGGTCAAAGCCAAAACGCGCATAGAGAACGCGAGCTCGCCTATTGGTCTCGCGCACGCGCAGTTCGATCTTTTCGACGGCCGGTGTGCGATCCGCCCACGCCACCAGTGCCGCAAACGCGCGCAGCCAGAAATGCACCACGGCTTGAGAAGCTCCCCCGCACCGGGAATACCCGTATTGGAAGAATCATCCAGCCGATCATAATCATGATAATTATGATCATAAATAGGCTGTAAGCGATGTCCAAGGACCMCAAGCCCAAGATCTCTGGCACCAGGCGCGTGAAGCGCTCGGACCAGGTGGTCACCGACATCAAGCGCTGGATCGTCCAGACCCACCAGAAGGTCGGCGATAAGCTGCCGCAGGAGGCGGCCCTCATCGAGCAGATGGGCGTGGCGCGCGGGACCGTGCGCGAGGCGCTGGCCGCCCTGCAGGTGCAGGGCCTGGTCACCGTCAGCACCGGGCCCAACGGCGGCGCCACGCTGGCGCAGCCCTCGTACGATCGTTGCCTGGAGGCTGTCTCCAACTTCCTGTACTTCCAGCCGGTCGACATCGCCACGCTGTACGCCTTGCGCCGCGCGGTAGAGCCCGAACTGGCTGCCAACGTGGCACTGCGCCTGACCGACGCCGACCTGGCCGAGCTCGATGCGCTGATCGGCCTGAGCCATCCGGCKCACGGAGGCAGCGCGGACTGGAACGAGCGGCGCGAAGCGGACCTGCTGTTTCACGACCGGCTGACCGATGCGTGCAGCAGCCCCATGCTGGCGCTGTTCTGCCGCCTGCTCAACGACATCATTCGCCGCGTGATCGTCGTGCGCAATGCGCAGGACAGTTTCGCGCGTTTCGACGATGAAATCATCCACAGCCACGCCGGCCTGATGGACGCCTTCCGCGCGCGCGATGCCGACCGTGCACGCGCGCTCATGCACGAGCATATGGAGCACGCCGAAGCCCTGGCCCTTGAGGCCGAATCACGCGTCGACCGGGGAAGCCTGCTGATGAGCCCTAGCGACTAAACCACCGCCGCGCGGGCCCGCTCGCCGGCATCCACCATCCGCCTCGCCAAACTCCCACTTTGCACTGGGGGCGGGATCGCTTTTGCCCGACATTCCTGGAGTCTCAACGTGAATACCCCCGAAACGCTGTGGCGCTGGAGCGCCGTCGACATTGCCGCCGCCGTGCGCCGCCGCGACATTTCCTGCCGCGAGGCCACCGCCAGCGCGCTCGCACGCATCGAACAGCTCAACCCGCGCATCAACGCGCTGGCAGAGGTGCTGGCCGGGCAAGCGCTGGCGAGTGCCGATGCGGCCGACCAGCTAGTCGCCAGCGGCGCGCAACTTGGCCCGCTTCATGGTGTGCCGGTCACGATCAAGATCAATGTGGATCAGGCCGGGCACGCCACCACCAACGGCGTGATCCCGCTCAAAGACAACATCGCGCGTGAAGACGCGCCCGTGGTGGCGCACTGGCGCAATGCCGGCGCCATCATTGTCGGGCGCAGCAACACCGCCACCTACTCGTCGCGCTGGTTCACGGACAACGGCCTGCACGGCCGCACGCTCAACCCCTGGGATCCGGATATCACGCCCGGAGGCTCCAGTGGCGGCGCCGCCGCCGCGGTGGCTTGCGGCATGGGCGCGCTAGCCCATGGCAACGACATCGGCGGCTCCATCCGCTATCCGGCCTATGCCTGCGGCGTGCCCGGCTTGCGGCCAACGGTCGGCCGCGTGCCCGCGTACAACCCCAGCGCCAGCGCCGAGCGCGGCATCACGCCGCAACTGATGTCGGTGCAGGGCGTCATGGCCCGCAGCATGGCTGACCTGCAGCTTGGCTATCACGCCATGGCGCGCTACGACGCGCGCGATCCGGCGTGGGTGCCGGCGCCGTTGGAGTTGCCGCCACCAGTGGGCCCGATCCGCGTGGCGCTTTTCAAGCACTGCCCGGGCATTCCCATCGATCCGGCGGTGAGCTGCGCCCTGGACAGCGCCGCCGATTGGCTGCGGCAAGCCGGCTACACGGTGGAAGAAGCCGCTTTGCCGGATTTCCTMGAAGCCGCCGCGCTATGGCGCACGCTGATCACGGACGACAGCCGCCGCAACATMATCGCCGGGGTGGACCAACACGGCGACGAAGCCATGCGGCGCAGCCAGCGCAACATGATCGAGGGCATGGCACAGACCAGCCGCGATGGCTTTCTCGATGCATTGGCGCGCCGCCAGACACTGGCGCGCAACTGGTCGGTCTTCCTGGATACCTATCCGTTGGTGTTGATGCCGGTGTCATGGCAGCGGCCCTGCGCGCAGGACGCGGATATCGGCACGCTTGAACAAACGCACGCCCTGCTCGACGCCCAGAGCCCGCTGCTCGCCACCGCCATGCTTGGCATGCCGGGCCTCTCCGTACCCACGGGCATGGCCGGCGCCATCCCCGTTGGCGTGCAACTGATGGCCTGGCGCTTCAGGGAAGACCTGCTGCTGCGAGCAGGGCAGGTCATCGAAGACGCAGCGCACTTCACACCATTCGCCGCCCGGTAATCCCCCCCCCCGCAAGCCAACCAGGAGCATCCAATGAACGACCGCAACCATAACGCCGCTGTGCGGCTCTCGCGCCGCGCCATGCTGGCCGGCACCGCCGCCGTCCTGTGTGCGGGCAGCGTGATCTCGCGTGCCGCGTGGGGCCAGGCCGTCTCGCGCATCATCGTGCCGTTCCCGGCGGGTGGGCCAGCCGATTTCATGGGGCGCTTGCTGGCGGAGAAGTTGAAGGATGCGATGGGCCGCATCGTGATCGTCGACAACCGTCCCGGCGCCGGCACCCGCGTGGCGGCCGAAGTCCTGAAGAACGCGCCCGCAGACGGCAACGCCGTGCTGCTGGCGCCAGTGGACCCGATGTTTATCGGCCCGCTGATCTACAACAACATGCGCTTTAATCCCGCTACCGATTTCAAGGCCGTCACCGACGTGGCCGGCGTCCAGTTCGGGCTGGCGGTGAGCGCCAGCTCGCCGATCAAGACGCTGGCAGATTTTGTCCAGGCGGCCAAGGCCCGTCCCGCCGAGCACGCCATCGGCATCAGCACCGTTGGCACGTTGCTTCATTTCCTGGCGGTGGAATTCGTTGCCCAATCCCATACGGGCAGCACCCTGGTGCCCTATCGCGGGGGCGGTGCCCTTGTCACGGACCTGATGGGCAACCAGATATCCGCCGGCATGGACGCAACCACCACCTTCATGGAATATCACCGCGCCGGCAAGCTCCGCGTGTTGGCGGTGGCCGGCGACAAGCGCGCCGATGCGCTGCCCAATGTGCCCACGTTCGCGGAGTCCGGATTTCCAAACCTGGTGACCTCGTCGCGCTATCTGCTGTATGTGCGCGCGGGCACCGCACCCGACGTGGCCGCGMAGTGGGGCGACGCCGTGCGCAAGATTCTCGCTATGCCGGACGTTCGCGAGAAGCTGGGGCGCACTGGATACGACCTGCTCTCCGGCGGTGCGCCGGATGAGGTCGCAAGGTATGCGAACGCCCTTGCCGCGCGCTGGACGCCGGTGATCAAGGCTTCGGGTTTCAAGGGGGACTGAGGGGGCGCCGATTCTCGACAAGCGGACGCAGCCCTCACGTCCGCTTGTTCAAGAAGCGACCTTCCCAAGAAAATCCCGCACGGCCCCGTTGAACAACGCCGGCCTCTGCAGCGGCGCGAAATGGCTCACGCCCGGCAGCAGGACCAACTCCGCCCCGGGAATGCTTCGCGCAAGGTATTCGGCATGTTCGTGTTTGATGAACTCATCATGTTCGCTCTGCACGATGGCTACCGGCACACGGATATCGGCCAGCGCGCGCGCCGCGTAGTTGGGCTGGGTCCTCATCATCTCGCTGACCGCACCCACGAAGGCATCGAACGCGTCTGGCGTTGCTGACAGTTGCGCATAGTCCATGGCGTGCCGGGCAAGGCATCGGTTGATGATCGCACCAGGCGAGATCGTCTTTGTGCCGCTGGGGTCCATGTTGCAGCCAAAGAAGAACACCCCCGCGACGCGCTCAGCGGCTGTCATGCCGAGGATCAAGGCGATGCATGCACCGTCGCTCCAACCCACAATGGCGGCCTTATCGATGTGCAAGGCGTCCATCACGGCGAGTACGTCGGACGCCATCAACGCATAGGTGAAGGGGCGGCCATCGCGCGTGCTGCGACCGTGTCCGCGGCTGTCGATGAGCACGGCGCGATGGCCGGCGCTGACCAGCGCCGGAACCTGATAGCCCCAATTGCCGCTATGGCCTAGACCCCCATGCAGCAGGATCACGGGAGTGCCGGCTGCCCCGTACGTGGCATACCAGATTCGGGCACCGTCATTGTCCACGTAGCCCGCATCGCCGGCGGCCGGCAGCGGCGCGGCGCCGTGCGCCTCGAAGTGGGTAAGGTCGTCATCGAAGGATTCCATTTTGAAATGACTCCTGGTGCAAACATGCGGCCAACGACATGACGATCGAGTGACGGCGACTACCGCGGGTCCCCGTTGCCATTTGCGAATTCTACTTAGCGGCAAACTATTGGCTCAGAAACGGCGTAGTCCAGGCGGCGCGCAACGCCGGCATCCAGGTGTTTTATGTGCCACATCATCGTGCCCGGCCGGACGCCGTCTCCAGCGATTTCGCCTATAACGGTACGGTGGTACTTCGGGCACACCAATGCAAGGGAGTCTTTCCATGGGCAAGCGCATCACCATCGACGTGGCCGACGGCAGCTTTGCTGCCTATCTGGCCACGCCATCCGCCAACGCGCGCGGTACCGCCATCGTCGTGATCCAGGAGATCTTCGGCATCAACGCGGACATGCGGCAGACCTGCGACGACTTTGCCAGCCAGGGCTTCGTCGCCCTCTGCCCCGACCTGTACTGGCGGCAAGAACCCAATGTGGAGCTGACCGACAAGTCCGAGGCCGAATGGAAGAAGGCGCTGGCGCTCTACACCGCGTTCGACGTGGATAAAGGCGTGGCAGACCTCGATGCCACCATCCAGGCCGCGCGCAAACAGCCGGGCGTGGGCGGCGGCGTAGGCACGGTCGGCTATTGTCTCGGCGGCCTGCTGGCTTTCCTGACGGCGATGCGCACCGACGCAGATGCCGCGGTGTCTTACTACGGCGTTGGCATCGACAAGCATTTGGCCGAAGCCAGCAAGCTGTCAGCGCCGCTGCTGATGCATATCGCCGAAGAAGACGAGTTCGTGCCCCCGCAGGCGCGCGCAACAATCATCGAAGCCCTGCGCAACCGCCCCAAGGTGGAAATCCACACCTACCCCGGCTGCATGCACGCCTTCGCGCGCAACGCCGGCGTGCACTACAACGCCGAAGCAGCCAAGGCCGCCAACGCGCGGACGCTGTCTTTCTTCCAGGCGATGCAGTAATCCGGCAGGTCCCGCAGCAACCCACAAGGAGGTCACTTCATGAGTGAGATCACTACCAAGGACGGCACGCACATCTTCTACAAAGACTGGGGCACGGGCCAGCCCATCGTGTTCCATCACGGCTGGCCACTCAGCGCGGACGACTGGGACGCGCAGATGCTCTTCTTCCTCTCCAAGGGCTTCCGGGTGATCGCACACGACCGCCGCGGCCACGGGCGCTCCACGCAGACCGACACCGGCAACGAGATGGACACCTACGCCGCGGATGTCGCTGCGTTGGCCGCCCATCTGAATCTGAAAAACGCCGTGCACATCGGCCACTCCACCGGCGGCGGCGAGGTGGCGCGCTACGTCGCGCGGCACGGCGCTGGCCGCGTAGCCAAGGCGGCGCTGATCGGCGCGGTGCCGCCGATCATGGTCAAGAGCGCCACCAACCCGGGCGGCCTGCCGCTGGAGGTGTTCGACGGTTTCCGCGCGCAGCTGGCCGCCAACCGGGCACAGTTCTACAAGGACGTGCCATTCCCGTTCTACGGCTACAACCGCGAGGGGGTAAAGCCATCCGAAGGCATCATGGCGAACTGGTGGCGCCAGGGCATGATGGGCGGGATCAAGGCGCACYACGAKKGCATCAAGGCGTTCTCGGAAACGGACTTTACGGAAGACCTCAAGAAGATCGATGTGCCGGTGCTGATCCTGCATGGAGACGATGACCAGATCGTGCCGATTGCGGATTCGGCTTTGCTGTCTGCCGAGTTGGTGAAGCACGGCACGCTGAAGGTCTACAAGGGGCTGCCGCACGGGATGTGTACGACCCATCCTGATTTGATCAATCGGGATTTGCTTGAGTTTATTCAGAGGTAGGGAGAGGACAAGGGGAATGTAGCAATTTCTGGCGTTCCCCTTGGCGAGCGGCGTGCGGGTTTGGCGTAGCCCGTGATGTGCGAGGTTTCTAGCCCCGCTGACGCGGGGGTGTCTCTTGGGGGTGGGGTTTTACTGCTTCTAGCTGCTGGCGCGGCTGTGCGGTGTTGGCCGTTTTGGAACGTGTGAGATGTCACTTTTCTTTACTCGTAAAGAAAAGATGGTATGAACGCGCCCCGTCCCCGCAGTGGAGCGCGAGGTGGCGAGACGGTAGTGTGGGTCAGGCAGAAAAGAGTCTGATGAGAGGGGGGGGCC
>NZ_JBFTSF010000048.1:0-48137 GCF_056399905.1 Cupriavidus sp. 01L46 | reverse complement strand
GGGCAACACCATCCACGTGGCGATTGCCGCGTGGCCGTGKGGCGCCTACCTGGGCGAGCAAGGCCTGGAGCGCGGCATCCGCGTCAAGACATCTTCCTTCACCCGCCACCATGTCAATGTATCGCTGGTGCGGGCCAAGGCCAGCGGCTATTACATCAACTCGATCCTCGCCAACCAGGAAGCCACCAGCATGGGCTACGACGAAGCCCTGCTGCTGGATACCGAAGGCTACGTCAGCGAAGGCTCGGGCGAAAACGTGTTCGTGGTGCGCGACGGCGTGATCTATACGCCTGACCTGGCCTCGTGCCTGGACGGCATCACCCGCGACGCCATCCTCACCATCGCCCGCGATCTTGGCATCGAGGTGCGCGAGAAGCGCATCACGCGCGACGAGGTGTACTGCTCGGACGAGGCCTTCTTCACCGGCACCGCGGCCGAAGTCACGCCGATCCGCGAGCTCGACGACCGCGTGATCGGCGAAGGCCGCCGCGGCCCGGTGACCAAGCGCGTGCAGGATGCCTTCTTCGCCGCGGTCGGCGGCACCAATGAACAATACAAGCACTGGCTGACCGTGGTTTGACACCACCACCCCGGGACCCGAAAGCGCGCCAGGCAATCACGAACCGTTTAACCAGTCATACTTCAGTCCATACCAAAGACTAAAACCATCCCCGCAACACCATGACGCAAACCGCCTCCCTGATCGAAATCGGCGCGGAAGACCTTCCGCTGCACTGCCCCACCGGCAACACGCCGACCTGGAACTACCATCCGCGCGTCTTCCTCGATGTGACCGACACCGGCGAAGTGAAGTGCCCGTACTGCGGTACCGTCTACAAGCTCAAGCCTGGCACCGTGATCAAGGGTCACCACTGACACGGCCCACGCCTGACCGCACCACCCCGATGCTCCGGCCCGCCCTGCGGCGCGCCGGAGCGTCGGCGTGCGTGGCGCGCGCAGCTTGCGCCACGCCCACCCTTCCGGCAGCGCCCCATTCATGAAAAAAGCCCTCGTCATCGCCCCCAACTGGATCGGCGACGCCCTGATGGCGCAGCCGCTCTTCACCCTCATGAAAGCGCGCCATCCGCGCCTGCAGATCGACGCCCTCGCCCCTAAATGGGTGGCGCCGGTGCTGGCCCGCATGCCCGAGATCCACCAGGTCTTCCCCAGCGAACTGGCGCACGGCAAGCTGCAGCTCTCGGCCCGCCTGATGTTCGCCCAGCAGCTCAAGAACGAAGGCTACGACGCGGCCTACGTGCTGCCGAATTCGCTCAAGTCCGCGCTGATCCCCTGGCTGGCCGCTATCCCGCTGCGTGTCGGCTATCGCGGCGAAGCCCGCTTCGGCCTGCTCAATATCCGCCACGGCAATCCGCCCCGCGACCAGCGCCCGCCCATGGTGGAGCACTACGCGCGGCTGGCGCTCAAGCCCGGCGCCCGCCTGCCGGAGAACCTGCCCGAGCCGCGCCTGCGAACCGACCCGGTGCGCATGGCCAAGACCGCGGAGCGCTTCGGCATCGCGCCGCAGACGCGCCTGATCGCGTTCTGCCCGGGCGCGGAGTTCGGCCCGGCCAAGCGCTGGCCGGCCGCGCATTTCGCCGAGCTGGCGCAGATGCTCAAGCGCTCGTTCCCGTATGCCCAAATGGTCACACTGGGCTCGCCCAAGGACGCCGAGATCGCCGACGAGATCGTCAAGGCCGCGCCCTTCGTGCGCAACCTGTGCGGCCAGACCTCGCTGGACGATGCCGTCGACCTGCTGGCGATGTCGGAAGCCGCCGTGTGCAACGACTCCGGCCTGATGCACGTCACCGCGGCGCTGAACCGGCCACAGGTGGCGGTGTTCGGCTCCAGTGACCCGCGCCATACACCCCCGCTGTCGCAGGCTGCGAGTATCATGTGGCTGCAGCTCGAATGCAGTCCGTGCTTCAAGCGCGAGTGCCCGCTTGGCCACCTGCGCTGCCTGAAGGACATCGAGCCCGAAATGGTGTTTGTGGAGCTGCGCAAGCTCCTGCACCGGGCCTGAAGCGCTGACCCGCCGTTCGTGTTTATCCGGCCAACGAATCCCTGAGCCCAGTCCACCATGCCTCGTTTTGCCCGCCTGTTCGATTCCGCCGAAGACATCGTAGAAGCCTTTCGCGAGGCCATGAAGCTACGCGATGCCGACGGCGCGCTGCGCCTGTGGCTGGATGAGGACTCGGTTACCTGCGTGATGCCGGACGGCCAGCGCCTGATCGGCCACGAGCACCTGCGCCAGGCCTTTGCGCAGTTGCTGGAGGTACAGCCGGTGCTGATCGACGTGATCGAGACCAGCAGCCATACCTCGATGGGCGTCGCCATCTTCGACGTGACCGAAGCCCTGCGCTTTGGCGACGACCGCGTCGAAGCCGACCTCTATGTGCACACCACCTATGTGCTGATGCAGAACCACGAGGGCTGGCGCCTGGCGCACATCCAYTGCAGCCCGGCCAACGCCGCCCAGGTCGCGGCCGTGAGCACGGCGCCAGGCCAGGCCCTCCACTAGGATTGGACGCGGCGCGGCGGGCCGGCCAGCCCGTCACGCGCGTCGCTTGACCGCCTATCGCCTTGCAGGCATGAGCCAGCTTCCGCCTTCGCACCACCGGCCCGCGCCGGACGACCTCCGCACCACCGACTCGTTCGGCGGCGGCCGCCGCATGCCCTGGTGGCTCGCCGGCGGCCACGCGCAGACCATCATTCCGGCGCGCTTCACGCAGCGCCCGCCGCGCGTGGCTTTCAAGCGCGAGCGCTGGACCGCCCCGGACGACGACTTCGTCGACCTGGACTGGACCACGCACCCGGTCACGCCCGATACCCCGCTGCTGGTGATGTTCCATGGCCTGGAAGGCGACTCCGGCAGCCATTACGCGCAGGCCATGATGCATGCGCTGGCGGCGCGCGGCTGGCAGGGCGTGATCCCGCACTTTCGTGGCTGCTCGGGCGAGCTGAACCTGGCGCCGCGCTTCTATCACTCGGGCGATGCCGAGGAGCTCCACTGGATCCTGGCGCGGCTGCACCGGCAGTATTGCGGCCACGGGCGCAAGCTGCTGGTGGTAGGCATTTCGCTCGGCGGCAATGCCCTGCTGCGCTTGCTGGGCGAACAAGGCAGCGCCGCGGGCCATATCAGCGCGGCGGCATCGGTCTCGGCGCCGCTGGACCTGGCCGGCGGCGGCGCGGCGCTGTCGCAAGGCTTCAACATGCTGTACACGCGCATGTTCCTGCAAACCCTGAAACGCAAGTCGCTGGCCAAGCTGAGCCAATATCCCCGGCTGTTCGACCGCGAGACCATGCTCGCCAGCCGTGACCTGTACGCCTTCGACAATATCGTGACAGCGCCGCTGCATGGCTTTCGCGATACCGATGACTACTGGGCGCGCGCGTCCAGCAAGCCGGTGCTCGGCGAGATCAAGGTGCCCACGCTGGTGCTCAACGCGCGCAACGATCCCTTCCTGCCGGCGCGCCACCTGCCGGGCCCCGCTGATGTCAGCCCGCAGGTCTGGCTGGAGCAGCCCGAGCACGGCGGTCACGTCGGTTTCATGACACCGCGCGAAGATTGGCTGCGCGCGCTGCCGGTGCTGCCCTTTGCGGGGCATATCGAGTGGCTGCCAGCGCGCATCCTGCGGTTTTTCGACGCCGTGGCTTAGCGCMGTGGCGTAGCGCAGTGGCGTTGCGCAGTGGCGTTGCGCAGTGGCGTTGCGCAGTGGCGTTGATTACGGGCCGCACCCGCAGCCCAGCGTCACCAGAACGAATGCGAGCGGGATGCCCGGACACGGGCGGTCCCGCAAGGAGGCACCGAAGATGGATGAGACCGTCAAGCAAGCCATGGCCCGCTGGCCCAACGTCCCCAACTGCTACGGGTGGCTGGCGCTGGACCGGCGCGGGCAATGGCGCATGCGCAACGAGTACGCCCAGCAGCATGGCCTGTCCGGCGACCCGATCCGCCACGAGGCGCTGATCGCCTTTATCGAGCGCAACTACCAGCGCGACGAACGCGGTGGCTGGTATTTCCAGAACGGCCCGCAGCGCGTGTTCGTGTCGCTGGCCTATGCGCCTTGGATCGTGCGGCTGCACCAGGGCAAGCTGCACACCACCTCGCGGCGCGCCTTCACGCTGCACGGCTGCCATGCGGACGAGCACGGCAACGTGGTGCTGGTGGGCACGGTGGAAGGGGAAAGCGGCGGCGGCCCGCAAGCCGCGCTGCTGCACGACCACGACCTGGATGGCTTTAGCAGCGCCTGCACCTGGCACGGCGAGGCCTGTGGCGGCAATCTCGGCGTGTTTCATTTCAACGGCGCCGACGTGCAGATCGAGCCGATCGCCGAGGACGAAGTGCCGGCGCGCTACGCCTTTGTGCGCCAGCCCCAGCCGCCTGCGGGAGAACAGGCGGCATGAGCATGGGCGTCAGTTAGGCATGCCCTTGTTGTCCTGCTTTTCCTCGCGGTACTGGCGCTCCAGCTGGTGCAGCCGCGCATCGACTTCCGACAGCGTGTAGAAATCGCCGTCGCCCGCCTTGCGTGCGATCTGCAACTGCTCGATGGCGGCCTGGTAGGCGCCATCCACGGCGTATTTCTCCGCCAGCGCCTGGTGCTGCTGCACGCGCCGGCCCTGCGCGGCATAGGCCCGCGCCAGCATGTCCCACCACTCGGAGCGGGCGATTTCCTCGCGCGTGCGCTCGCGCAGGAAGGTCACCGCCTGGTCCGTGCGGCCTGCGCCAAGCAAGGTCGCGGCATAGCTCAGCGCCACCGCGTGCGACAACGGGAACGCTCTCATCGACGCCACCACCTGGTTCAGCGCGTCCTGCTGCCGGCCCTGGGCGCGCGCCAGCTCGATCGCCATCACATCCAGCATGGGGCTGCCCGAGGTCGCGCCCGGGATCGTGCCGTACAAGCGGCGGGCTTCGGCCAGCGACTGCTCGGCCGCGGCGTTGCGGCCCAGCCGCTGCTCGGCGAACGCGATGCCGTAGTGGAGCGCAGGCAGGCGCGCCGGCGAGGCTGACGCCAGTTGTGTTTGCAGCGCTGCGCGCGCGTTCTGCAGATCGCTGGGCGAGATTTCCTGCAGGATGCGGGCGCGCATCCGCGCGAACTCGTACTCGGGCGTGCTTGCCACGCGGCGCACCGCCACATGGCTCACGCGGTCCTGCATGTCGGCGATCCGCTCGGAGGTAAGCGGGTGGGTGCGCACGTACGACGGCACCGAGCTTTCCGAAATTCCCACCACGCGCTGCAGCCGCKWGAAGAARTCRGGCATGCCCTGCGGGTCRAASCCGGCAGCSGTCATGATCTGGAAGCCGACSCGGTCRGCCTCGCGCTCGGCGCCGCGCGAGAAAGACAGCTGGTTGGACACCGCCGCCGCCTGTCCGCCCATGGCCAGCGCCGCGGCCGCGTCGCCGCTCTTGGTGGCGGCCAGCCCGGCCAGCACCATCGAGGCCAGCGCGATCCACATCGACTGGTCCTGCGTGGTGATGCCGCGCGCGATATGCCGCTGCATCACGTGGCCGATTTCGTGGCCCAGCACCGAGGCCAGCTCGGACTCGGTGTCGGACTGCACCAGCAGGCCGGTGTGCACGCCGATATACCCGCCGGGCAGCGCAAAGGCATTGATGCTGCGGTCGCGCACCGCGAACAGCTCGAACCCCGTGGCAAAGGTACCGGCGCCGGTGGAGCCCGAGATGTTCTGACGGCGCGCCGCCTGCACCAGGCGATAGCCAAGCGCGTTCAGGTAATCGGCCAGCAGCGGATCGGACACGTAGTCCGGGTCGCGCCGGATGTCGCGCATGATGCGGTCGCCCAGGCGCCGCTCCATGTCGGGCGTGAGCGACGCGGTGGACGGATCACCCAGGTCGGGCAACTGCACGCCGGAGGTCTCCACCACGGTGTTGTTGCTGCGCAGGCCAAAATCGGACTTCTGCCCAGCCTTCACGCTGCGGTTCAGGTTGTCGTAGACCTGGTCGCTGCCGTCGCGGCTATCGCTCCCCGCTGCGGCGGCGGCCGCTGCGGTACGCGTGGGATCGTTCTGCAGCAGGCGCTGCTGGGGCCAGGCGGGCAGCGCGATCGTCAGCGCCACCAGTGCCGCCAGCGAGCGGCGGGCAAGGCCCACGGGAATCCTGGAAGGCATGAGGCACGCCTGTCGGGCGGGCGAGGAGAGCGCTCCGGCGAGCGTTTGGTTCTTGCGCATGTTGCTATGATAGCGGCCTCCGGAAGCCATTCCCATCGGGCGTCGCCCGGTCTTGCCACGCCCTGCCCCGGCACGCGCGGCAAGCGCATCCGTCAGGCATTCATTCCCCCGCATCCGCCAGGTCCACGCCATGAGCCAGCTCACCCATTTCGATTCCGCCGGACAAGCCCATATGGTCGACGTCGGCGCCAAGGCGCACAGCCACCGCGTGGCCGTCGCCACCGGCACCATCACCATGCTCCCCGCCACCTTTGCGCTGGTGCGCGACGGCACGGCCAAGAAGGGCGACGTGCTAGGCATTGCGCGCGTGGCCGCCATCATGGCCACCAAGCGCACCGCTGACCTGATCCCGCTATGCCACCCGATCTCGCTCACCAAKGTGGCGGTGGACTACACGATGGACGAGGCCAGCGCCACCATCCGCTGCACCGTGCGCACCGAGACCCACGGCCAGACTGGCGTGGAAATGGAAGCGCTGACCGGCGTGCAGGTGGCGCTGCTGACCATCTACGACATGTGCAAGGCGGTCGACCGCGGCATGGTGATGGGCGATGTCAAGTTGCTAGAGAAGCATGGTGGGAAGTCGGGGGATTGGGTGGCGGAAAAGACCTAAACATCTGATTTCATTGAGTTATCCTCAGCCCACCCTTACACCCCCATTGCGTTCCATGCGGCCCCCCATAGGTTCATTCCAGCCTTTTGGGTGCACTAACAGTCGCAAGTTCTTCGGTTTGTCCAACGTTTGTCCAAGTGAGGCAAGCGGTGGCATCAATAAGACGTAGGGAGAACACGTGGCAAGCCCGTGTTTCGCAGAAGGGATTCCCGGAAGTCCGAACCTTTGACAGCAAAGCCGAGGCTGAGCGCTGGGCACGTGCCGTAGAGTCCGAGACTGCGCGAGGTGTGCACGTTAGCAGACAGGAGGTCGATAGGACCACCTTGGCGGAAGTCATTGGGCAATACATTGAGTAGGTCTCCCCGCTACACAAAAGGTTAGTGGAGTAGAGTACGCAAGGCCTTCCCCGCCTCGGCGAGAACCCGCGTTCTCAACACCCTCCAGGAACAGGCATTGCGCGAAGCGACCCAGCCGGTAGGTCGGCACAATCCTTGGCTATCCCCAGCTATCACGCTCGCAGTGGAAACTCGTAACCCGTTGATTTTCCGGGCACCCCGCAACTTGTCTGGGAACAATAAGCCAGCGGCCGACTGATGGTTATTGACGGAAATTCACATTTTTTCGGATTTGTCTGATTTCGTAAAACTAGTCTTCTCTGTATATCTGGCTAATCGCACAGATTGCTGTGCAACAACAGGGGGAGATGGATTGGACAGACCATCTCTATCCTCGCGTGCGCGTGGGCATGTCCCGCGCACCAAGCCAGACGATGAATAGGGAGATTGAACGATGAACGATATGCGAAACGCACTGCGCGACGGTGACCGGACTAGCAAAAACGGCGCGTTAGTGGGCACCGGCACGATGTCCCGTCACGGCGTCAACGTGGCAGTCGAAGGCGACTTCGCAACCTGCCCGGCGTGCAAAAGTGGCGGCATAGTGACCAATGATTGCTATCCGTCGTTCGACCTTATGGGGCGGCAAATCCTTGTGGAAGGTGCCCGAGTCAATTGCAAATGCCCGGTGAAACCAATCGTCATCGCCTCACAGAACGACTTCACCATCGAGGTGAACCGCGGCAACGGTATTCGCATGCCCGCCGATACCACCAGCACGCTGTCATCTGAGGCACAGAATAAGCTTGTGGAAAACATGCAAGGCAGTAAGCTTGCTGACGATCCGGACCGGATTTGCCCGAACATGACGAACGAGGAATTTGCTCGGCTCGTGATGGAGCGGCGCAACAAAGCCGTATCCCTAGTCGATAAGCGACTAACCGAACTAAAGAGATGGTCGTCAGCCGACAGATTCCGGGTCTCGGAATGGTTCGGGTCTGATGATGCTTCTACCCGAACAAGCTTGACGGCGGGACTTGGTCGCCTACGTGGTGTTCTAGCTATGCTAACGCCCGACAATTTCGTTCGATACTCCGAAAGCGCGATGGCGCATGTCGGCTGCACCTCAAATTCCAAGAAGAAAGTCGGAGTCGTAGCCGAAGTTTGCGCGCCGGACACGCGAACCCACACCATCGCGATCCATCTGGAATTCTGTGAGTTGCGGGATTATTCCTATACTGCGGATTCTCAGGTTTCAACGCTGATTCACGAAGTCTCGCACTTTGCCGATACCTTTGGTGCGCGAGATATTGAGTATTTCATGAGCGAGTGTTTGAAGTTCGCAAAAACTCGGCCCGAACTGACACTTCAGAACGCTGACAGCATTGCAGGATATGTGATCTATGAGCGCGGCTAACATCGTCCTTGTGCTGTCAGCATTCTTGTCGATGCAGTGCGCGCATGCGTGCATGCCGGGCAAGAACATCGACGTTTACTTCGCGTCCAACTCAAGTGTCGTGACCGCATCGGAAATGCTTCGCCTGGCGAACTGGATGGTCGATCAGCGCATCAAGTACCCGAAGCAAAAGGCCTTGACGGTCGGGGGCTATGCCGAGGAAGGCGAGAGTAGCCCCAAATCTCTGGCGGCGGAACGTCTCCACGCGGTCGCGCGTACCTTGAAAGAGACGAACTTCAATCAGGTGCCTGTGCAAGAACACTTTGGGGTGTACAGGCCGGGCGATGTGAGCAACGGGAGGCGTGTCGAAATCTCCCTGCTTCCGGCCTGCCCTAACGAATGTTGCGGGCCAAGTGGAAAGTAGAAGAATCCACAGCGATAAGCGATGCAGTTCGCGGCATCGCTTCCGAAGTCGACGTGCCAGGCATTGCGCGCGTGGCCGCCATCATGGCCACCAAGCGCACCTCTGACTTGATCCCGCTATGCCACCCGATCTCGCTCACCAAGGTGGCGGTGGACTACGCGATGGACGAGGCCAGCGCCACCATCCGCTGCACCGTGCGCACCGAGACTCACGGCCAGACCGGCGTGGAAATGGAAGCGCTGACCGGCGTGCAGGTGGCGCTGCTGACCATCTACGACATGTGCAAAGCGGTCGACCGCGGCATGGTGATGGGCGATGTGAGGCTGCTGGAGAAGCATGGCGGGAAGTCGGGGGACTGGGTGGCGGGCACCTGAGCAGGTTGCCCGGCACCCGCCACATGTGCCTGATCCGCATCGCCGATACGCGCCACCGATATGCACCGCCTTTCTTACCAATCCTGACACAGTCCAGCGCCAGGACCGCTTCCGCTGTAACAAGCGTAACGCCGCATTTCGCCAGAGCGCGGCGCATCGCGGCTTGCGGCAAATTGGTATTCAATGCAGTTTAGGGGGCGCAAGCTGCGCTGCCGGCGGAACCACGTTCCGCGTCGATGCAAGGTGGGCAACATGAACGGGCGTAGGGTTGGCCAGCTTTTGCTGGTGTTGGCGGCGCTGGGCGCGAGCGGTACCGCGCTGGCGGGAAGAGGCGGCGGCGGCTGGCACGGTGGTGGTGGTGGATGGCATGGCGGCGGTGGCTGGCATGGCGGCTGGCACGGCAGCGTAGGCGTCTATATCGGCCCCGGATTCGGCTACGGCTACGGGTGGGGCTACCCCTACCCGTACTACTACCCGCCCGGCTACGCCTATGGGCCCGCGGTCGTCGGGGTACCTGCGGCGCCGGCGCAGTACATCGAGCAGGACCAGGACGGCACGATGGAAATGGACAGCGGCGGTGTCGCGGCACCCGCGCCCCAGCAGCAGGCGTACTGGTATCACTGCGCGCGGCCTGACGGCTACTACCCGTATATCAAGGCCTGCCCCGGCGGCTGGCGGAAGGTGCCGGCACAGCCACCCGCCTAGCGCCTGCTGTGTGATTGATGCCCGCCTGATTTCCACCTGACGCCTGACAGACGGGCAAGCTGAATGCCCGAAGCGCTCACGGCGCGCTGCGCCGGCGTGCGCGGACCATGATCGATGACCGAGGTACCGAGGTGCCGAGATGAAAGTCCTAAACCACTTCAACCGCCCCAGCCTGCCAATCTTGCTGAGCCTGCCGCTCGCGGCGATGGTGCTGGCCGGATGCGCAGTGATGCCCAGCGGGCCAAGCGTGATGGTGCTGCCGGGCACCGGGAAGAACTTCGACCAGTTCCGGGCTGACGACAACAACTGCCGCCAGTTCGCCTTTGGACAGGTGGGTGGCGTCACCGCCAACCAGGCGGCCACCAATAGCGCGGTAGGCAGCGCCGTGGTGGGCACCGCGCTGGGCGCAGCGGCCGGCGCGGCCTTCAATGGCGGCTCGGGCGCGGCGGTGGGCGCGGGTGTCGGCCTGCTCACCGGCGCGGCGGTAGGGGCAGGCAACGCCCAATATGCCGGCTATGGCAGCCAGCGCCAGTACGACGCGGMGTATGTGCAATGCATGTACGCAAGCGGCAACCGGGTGCCGGTCTACGGTCACATGGCCTCGGCCCCGCGTCCGGTGGCCGCGCCAACGTACTACTATCCGCCACCGCCGCCCCCGGGCTACGCGCCGCAATAGCCCGGCGCGGCGCAGCTTAGCAAGGCTCACTCCGGTTTGCGTTTGGCGCGCAGCTGCACCCAGTCGCAGAAATCCCGCGGCTGCGCCGCCGCGTCGACTTCGGCGCAGGCGCGGGCGAGCGCCGCGAACTGGTTAGCCTCGTCCCCCGCAAAGTAGAAGCGCAGGCGCTCCAGCCACGCCCGGGCCTGTACCGGGTCACCGGTCAGCGCCATCAGCCAGGCGGTGCGCGAGATCAGCGTCGGCGTCGGCAGCAGGTGTACGGCGGCGATATGGGGCCCAAGCAACCGCGCGGCGTTCTCCGGCGTGATCTTGGCCTCCTCGATTGCGTCCGACGCGGCAGCCTGCCGAAACCAGAAGTTCGGCATCGGCAATGCGGCCCGGCGCTCGGCACGGGCGTACTCGCGCGCCTCCGCACGGCGGTAGTCCTGCCACATTGTCGTCAGGATGGCTGCCGCCACGCCGGCGAATGCCAGGCCCGCCAGCACGGCAAACCCGCGCGGCACGCGCAGGCGGCCGAACCCCGACGGCTCCAGCCAGCCCAGCATGAAGCAGAACGGCAGCACGAAATACAAGTAGTGCAGCGGGTACTCCAGCATCGAATGCGCGCACAGCATCGCCAGCCAGGTCAGCACCAGCCCCGTCTGCGCGCGCTCGCGCGCGTCCCCGCGCCACAAGCGCTGGCGCGCCACGCGCCATAGCCACGCCAGCAGGCTCAGGAACACGCCCGCCGCGCCGATCACGCCCATCTTGGCCAACATATCCAGCACGGCATTGTGCGCATGCAGCGACATCTCGACTTTCACGCCCACCCGCGCGAGCTGCTGGAACTGCGCCCAGCCATACTCACCCCAGCCCACCCCAAGCCACGGATGGGCGCGGAACATCGCCCACGCGTGCGTCCACATCGCGGCGCGCCACGAGAGCTGGTCGCCCCCCTGCATCTGCGCMACGGTATCGAAGAGGCGCCAGTCCATTGCCTGCCCGGCGCTCTTGATCGCCGGCTGCAAGAGCAGCAGCAAAACCACCATGGCCACCGCGGCAAACACCAGCCCGGCGGGACGCCGCATGGGGTTGCGCCCGGCGTGGCCAGCGCGCTGCATGGCGCCTGCGAATCCGCCCAGCTCACCGGTGCTGCCAAACGCCGCCCCGCCCCGCGCCATCCAGGCAGCCACCAGCGCATAAACCGCCGCCAGCCCCACATGCAACACACCGGTGCGCGAGCCGGACAGCACGATCCCGCTCACCAATAGCACCGCCGCCGCCAGCCAGGCCGGCACCCGCAACCACCCGCGCGCCGCCAGCCAGACCGCCGCCGCCAGCGCAATGCCCGCAACCGTAGCTTGGTGATTGGGCTGGTTCAGGTTGCCCCACAAGCGGCGGTTGTCATCGTAAAAGTAAGTGGACACCATCCCCAGCGTGTCGGGCTCCAGGCCAAACACCTGCACCCATTGCGCCAGCGTGCCCAGCAACCCCGCCACCAGCCAGGCGATGGCCAGCACATCCACCATCGCCTGCCGCTCCACGGACGACGCAGCACGGCCCTGGCGCCAGGCAGCCCACATTACCGCCGCGCCCAGCGCCAGCGAGAGTTCGGTCAGCAACCGGCTGCCCGACACATCGGCCATGCCGGTCAGCGTTTGCGTGATGCCGGTGGCGATCAGCCAGAGGGGAAAGAGGACGATCCAGGGGAACTGGGCAGGGGCGGCCTGGTAGGCCGTGCTCCTGCCCTGCCGCTGTGCCGAGGCGCCCAGCACGATGACGGCAAGCACGAACAGCAATGCGGAAGTCCATTCGCCGTAGAAGGTGGCGAGGGGGAGCGTGTGCCGGGAGACCAGCAGCGGTAGCGTGACGGCTACGGCCAGGAAGCTGAGAGGGATGGCTGACCGGGAGGGCAGCATGTGGGGTGCCTTGTTATGCCTTATTGGCAAAAGGCGGATGATAGCTTGGGGAGCGGGGAAAGAAAAAGCGCCCGAAGGCGCTTCTTGGTAATTAAAGCAAACCTAAAGTCGTTAAACGCCAGTTTGCGCCTTGCTGCAGGTCGTAGTGGCCAGTGTCCAACTCACTGAGGTGGCCGCAATGGCAGGCGTAACGGTCACCACGCAAGAGCCCACTGCAGCCGTACCAGTGATCGTGATCACTCCTCCGGTATAGGCAACGCTAGCTGCGTACTTAGATGCAGGCACCGTGGCAAATCCACCACCTGCCGTACTTCCCAAACCGGCAGCGCCCAATGCATCGCACGGTGCGGCGGCAGCGCCCGCAGCTTGGACATTATTTTGAACGCACTCTGCAATAGCCTGCTTCAACGAGGCGATGGAAGTAACATTCTCCGTCCAACGAGCACGCGTCACATAGTCCTGATATTGCGGAATAGCAATCGCCGCCAAAATACCGATAATCGCAACCACGATCATCAGTTCGATCAGCGTGAAGCCCTTCTGGACTCGGCGGCCCAGTTTTTTCATTTGTTGCACCCGTTGTTGCATGATTGACCCCTCGAAGGAATTTTAGATACAAATCGAAACATTCTGTTTCATGTGATGCCGTCAGTTCTTAGCACTTAGCGTGCCAGCGCCGGCAAGTCTTGATGTCTCGTCGGCGAGTGACAATTTTCGCCACTTCAGGCCCTTCCGGGTGTTGATCCCGCGCAAATTTTGTCACCAAGTATGACGCAGAGGGTCAGTAAGTCGATGTTTTAGCTTAAGTCAGTCTGAAATCGCACTGACATCACGGCCATTTCCGCGCCGTGGTCTGCGCGGCAACCCAAAAAACAAAACGGGCAGTTCCCGGGCCGCCCGTTTTTCCGGCGGCGCCCCCGACGGGGACCCCACCTACCCGACAAAGTGCGTCAGGCCGTCTGTGGCGCTCGCTTATTCAGCAGCTTGCCAACCACCACCACCAGCGCGGCGCCGATCACGCCGAACACCAGGTGGGCATGYGGCACGTGCATCTCGAACCATGCGGCGTCTACCGGGTCGCTGACCAGCATTTCACCGGCCAGGTAGCCCAGCAGCGCGGCGCCCAGCACGATGATGATGGGGAAGCGGTCCATGACCTTGAGCAGGATGGTGCTGCCGAACACGATCAGGGGGATCGACAGGCCCAGGCCCAGGATCAGCAGCATCAGCTGGCTGCCTTCCGGTCCCTTCTGCGCCGCGGCGGCCACGGCCACCACGTTGTCGAGCGACATCACCAGGTCGGCGATCAGGATGGTGCGGATCGCGGCCCAGATGTTGTCCTTGGCCGAGTGGCCTTCTTCGTCGTCATCGCCGGTGAGCAGCTGCACGCCGATGTAGACCAGCAGGATGGCGCCGACGATCTTCAGGTACGGCAGGCTCAGCAGCTTGACCGCGGCTACCGTCAGCACCACCCGCATGATGATGGCGGCGGCGCTGCCCCAGAAGATGGCCTTCTTCTGCTGGGCGGGCGGGAGGTTGCGGGAGGCCAGCGCGATCACCACGGCGTTGTCGCCGGATAGCACGATGTTGGTCAGGATAATGGATCCCAACGCGATCCAGAAAGCGGTGGAGGACAGCAGTTCCACGGTAAAGCTCCTCGAATTTCTTAAATTATGATTCTAACGCCACATGACACCGCCAAAAACTGCGGCGCCTGCGGAATTTCGGATGTCTGAGTCTTCAGACATGAAGATTTACCGTATCAAGCTTTCGATTCGGTTTCAATCGGCATGTCGCACACCTTGGGAGATACCCTAGGTAACGGTACTCCAGAATGACATGCCCCCGCACGCAGGCGGGGGCATGGAGAGCCGGTGTGCGGTCGCAGTCATGCGAGCGCGCCGGCTCCGGCAAGCTTTCCCGCCCGGAGGCGGGAGGCTGCAAATCGGTATTACAGGATCGACTTGAGCAGGCGAGCCATTTCCGACGGGTTCTTGGTGACCTTGATACCGCAGGCTTCCATGATTTCCAGCTTGGCTTGCGCCGTGTCGGCACCGCCCGAGATCAGCGCGCCGGCGTGGCCCATGCGCTTGCCCGGAGGCGCGGTCACGCCAGCGATGAAGCCAACCACCGGCTTCTTCATGTTTTCCTTGATCCAGTAAGCCGCGTTGGCTTCGTCCGGACCACCGATTTCGCCGATCATGACCACGGCGTCCGTTTCGGGATCGTCGTTGAACATCTTCATGATGTCGATGTGCTTCAGGCCGTTGATGGGGTCGCCACCAATGCCCACTGCCGACGACTGGCCCATGCCCAGCGCGGTCAGCTGACCGACTGCTTCATAGGTCAGCGTGCCCGAGCGCGACACCACGCCGATGCGGCCCTTGCGGTGGATGTGGCCCGGCATGATGCCGATCTTGATTTCGTCAGGCGTGATCAGGCCCGGGCAGTTCGGTCCCAGCAACAGGGTCTTCTTGTTGCCCTTGGCCATCTTGTCCTTGAGCTCCATCATGTCGCGCACGGGGATGCCTTCGGTGATGCAGACCACCAGGTCCAGGTCAGCGTCAACGGCTTCCCAGATGGCGGCAGCGGCGCCTGCGGGCGGCACGTAGATCAYGGACACGGTGGCGCCGGTCGATGCCTTGGCATCCTTGACGCTTGCGTAGATGGGAATGCCTTCGAAGTCTTCGCCCGCTTTCTTCGGGTTCACGCCGGCAACGAAGCAGTTCTTGCCGTTGGCATAGTCGCGGCAGCCACGGGTGTGGAACTGGCCGGTCTTGCCGGTGATGCCCTGGGTGATGACCTTGGTGTCTTTATTAATCAGAATCGACATGCTGTAATCCTTTGCTTGGCTCAAAGCAGCGCGCGAAGGCCTGGCCCCGGCGCGCTGCTGGCGTTCGTGTTCGCGTCTGGCTTACTTGCCCGCGGCAGCAGCCACGACCTTCTGGGCAGCTTCTTCCATGGTATCGGCGGCGATGATGGGCAGGCCCGAGTCGGCCAGCATCTTCTTGCCGATCTCTTCGTTGGTACCCTTCATGCGCACGACCAGCGGCACGGACAGCGACACGGCCTTGGATGCAGCGATCACGCCTTCGGCGATCACGTCGCAACGCATGATGCCGCCGAAGATGTTGACCAGGATGGCCTTCAGGTTCGGGTTCTTCAGCATCAGCTTGAAGGCTTCGGTCACCTTCTCGGTGGTGGCACCGCCGCCCACGTCGAGGAAGTTGGCCGGCTCGCCGCCGAACAGCTTGATGGTGTCCATGGTGGCCATGGCCAGGCCAGCGCCGTTCACCAGGCAGCCGATGTTGCCGTCCAGCGAGATGTAGGCCAGGTCGAACTTCGACGCTTCGATTTCAGCCGGATCTTCTTCGTCCAGGTCGCGGTAAGCGACGATTTCCGGGTGACGGAACAGGGCGTTGGAGTCGAAGTTGAACTTGGCGTCCAGTGCGATCACCTTGCCGTCGCCGGTCAGGATCAGCGGGTTGATTTCAGCCAGCGAAGCATCGGTGTCCCAGAATGCCTTGTACAGGCCTTGCAGGGCCTGGCGGGCTTGCGCCACGCTTGCGTCGGGCACGCCGATCTTGCGGGCGATGTCGTCAGCGTCCGCGTCGAGCAGGCCGGCCGACGGATCGATGATCAGCGTGTGGATCTTTTCCGGGCTGTGGGCAGCGACTTCTTCGATGTCCATGCCGCCTTCGCTGGAGGCCATCAGGGCGACCTTTTGCGAAACACGGTCAACCACCAGGCTGACGTACAGTTCCTTCTTGATGTCAGCGCCTTCTTCGATCAGCAGGCGGTTGACCTTCTTGCCTTCCGGGCCGGTCTGGTGCGTGACCAGGGTCATGCCGAGGATGTTGGTGGCGTAGGTCTTGACCTCGTCGATGCTCTTGGCCACCTTCACGCCGCCACCCTTGCCGCGGCCGCCCGCGTGGATCTGCGCCTTGACGACCCATACCGGGCCGCCCAGTTGTTCAGCAGCCTTCAGGGCCTCTTCGACCGAGAACGCGGGGATGCCGCGCGGAACCGGCACATTGTATTTGCGCAGGATTTCCTTGCCTTGGTACTCATGGATATTCATGCGTGTTTCCTTTCGGGTAGGCGTAAAAGTGTGGAGATGGAATCTCGGCGGACTGCAGGCCGGCCTGGCTTAGCCAGAAGTACCGGTTGACCTGCGCGACATGGCGCCGCCGGCGGGGGCGGCGAGCGCCTCCGCTGGCTGCGCCGCCGGGGTCGAAGACCCTTCGGTCTTGGTCCTCGGTTTTGGCTGGTGACCATACCAGCGGGGGTAAAACTGGCGTACGACTTCGCCTTCGAAATGCAGGGCATGGCAGCCATGCAACTGGTAAGGCGGTTCGGTACTGGTGTCTTCGGCACCGCCGTCGCGAATGTTGAACACATCGCCGGCGAATGCCTGGATCGCGGTGGTCGGCAGTATGCCGGCCAGCTCGGTCAAATGCGTGCATCCGGCCACGCCCGACAGGCGCTCTTTCACCGACTTGCGGAAACCCTTCATCAGGTTCAGGCCGATCAGCTTGCGGTAGGCCGGGCCGATGGTGTCGCACTGGCCGGGATAAGGCACCCAGTCGGAACAGGCATCGGCGTCCACGACGTTCATGCGCAGGTCAATGGTGACGCGCAGCCACAAATCGTGCAGCGGCTCGCCCACCGGGCGCACGCCGCCGCCTGCCAGCGGAATCTCGCGCGGCTTGGTGTCAGTCAGGCGCGCTTCGATGTCCCATAGGCCGTCGTCCCTAAGATAAGCCTCCGCCGTGATGGCACGACGGTGACGCAGGGCGCGATTGACGGGCGGGGAAAGCGGCATAACACCAGGCAGGAGCGGGAGAAATGGACGGCTGGGCCGGAAAACCGCAGGATTTTAACATGCCGGCCAACCTTGGCCGGGAACAAACTGCGCGCGGCGCTGTTGTCTGGGATTGTCGAGCGACGGGCAAGCCCCGCGCATGCGGAAAAATCGCGGCATTGCGGGGGAAACGGCCTAAGGCATCAAGTCGTGAACAAGGCGTGAACAAGGCGTGAAGATTCGGAATACGCCTACTGGCAAAGCAGGTATGTGCCCGAAACCGGTGCAGGACAGGGCCGTGACATCACCGCGGCATCACTTGAACTTGTGGCTCCCGCGCCGGCGGACGTCAGTCACTGCCGTCCAGCCATTCATCCGCCCCTTTGATCACCTGGCTCACCACCGCGCGGGAAAAGCCGCGGGCGACCATAAAGCGGATCTGCTTGGCCTTGTCTTCCGGCGTGGCGGGCGGCGTGCCAAAACGCTTTTGCCAGACCGCGCGGCCGCGCTCCAGCTCCGACCCGCGCAGGCGATCCTGCAGGTCGGCAAGCTGATCGCCGCCGAGCTGATGGGTGCGGGCTTCCTGCATCACGCGGGCGGCACCATAGCGGGCCGCGCGCCGGTGCACCAGGCTGTCGACAAAGCGCGCGTTGGACAGCGCTTGAACACCGCGCTTTATCAATGCGCTTTAAAAATGCAAACCGGGGCGGCGCGCGTCGCTGCGCGTGCCGCCCCGGGGTGGGGATCGCGGCCGGGAATGGCCCGGCCAGCGAAGCTCAGTCTTCGGCGGTGACCACGGCGCCGGCGGTGGCCGGCGTGCCGTTCATCAGGACCACGCCCAGCGACTCGCGCACCTTGTTCTCGATCTCGTCGGCGATGTCCGGGTTTTCGCGCAGGTATTCACGCGCGTTGTCCTTGCCCTGGCCGATCTTCTCGCCCTTGTAGCTGTACCACGCGCCCGACTTCTCGACGACCTTGGCGTCCACGCCGAGGTCGATGATTTCGCCCTGGCGCGAGATGCCCTGGCCATAGAGGATGTCGAAGAAGGCTTCGCGGAACGGCGGCGATACCTTGTTCTTGACCACCTTGACCTTGGTTTCGTTGCCGATCACCTCATCGCCCTTCTTGATCGAGCCGATGCGGCGGATGTCCAGGCGCACCGAGGCGTAGAACTTCAGCGCATTGCCGCCGGTGGTGGTTTCGGGCGAGCCGAACATCACGCCGATCTTCATGCGGATCTGGTTGATGAAGATCACCAGGCAGTTGGTGCGCTTGATGGTGCCGGTCAGCTTGCGCAGCGCCTGGCTCATCAGGCGGGCCTGCAGGCCCGGCAGCGAATCGCCCATCTCGCCTTCGATTTCGGCCTTGGGCACCAGGGCCGCCACCGAGTCGATCACGATCAGGTCGACCGAGCCCGAGCGCACCAGCGCGTCGGTGATTTCCAGTGCCTGCTCGCCGGTGTCGGGCTGGGAGATCAGCAGGTCGCCCACGGACACGCCGAGCTTGCCGGCATAGTTGACGTCGAGCGCGTGCTCGGCATCGATAAAGGCGCAGGTGCCGCCCAGTTTTTGCATTTCGGCCACGACCTGCAGCGTCAGCGTGGTCTTGCCCGAGGATTCCGGACCGTAGATTTCCACCACGCGGCCGCGCGGCAGGCCGCCGACGCCCAGCGCGATGTCCAGGCCCAGCGAGCCGGTGGACACGACCTGGATATCCTGGTCGATGTCGGCCTCGCCCAGTTTCATGATCGAGCCCTTGCCGAACTGCTTCTCGATCTGGGCCAGCGCGGCCGCCAGCGCCTTCTGCTTTTCGGCGCTTACGCCAGCACCCGCCTTCTTGCCGTCATCCATGGTCGTCCTTCCGTCAATGGTGTATAAATAGGCCGCATGTGGCGCGCCGCCTGCTTTTGCGGGTAACCGCCCGACCCGCGCCGCGCCGCGAACTCCTGATGACAATGAACCTGGCAGCAGGGGCAAACATTGGGCAAACGTCGGTAATTCGTTCGTTATTCGTTCGTTGCTAAATTCAGTACGATCCGGCCCGCTCACTGCGCGACCGGATCAAGCGAGTACTGTATAAAAAAACAGTATGCTTGGCAAGTCCCGCACGCGTCATTTGATGTAAAGCGACGACTAAGCCGGCCAGGGTGGAGACAACCATGCGTATTCTGATCGCCGAAGATGACGATGTGCTGGCAGATGGCCTGACACGCTCATTACGTCACTCCGGCTATGCCGTCGACCATGTCGCCAGTGGGGTTGAAGCCGACTCGGCGCTCTCGACCCAGACCTTCGACCTCCTGATCCTCGATCTCGGCCTGCCCCGCATGCCCGGGCTGGAAGTGCTCAAGCGCCTGCGCACGCGCGGCGCCATGCTGCCGGTGCTGATCCTGACCGCGGCCGACGGCGTCGATGAGCGCGTCAAGGGCCTGGACCTGGGCGCCGACGACTACATGGCCAAGCCCTTCGCCCTGTCCGAGCTGGAAGCCCGCGTGCGCGCGCTGGTGCGGCGCGGCGCCGGCGGCGGCGCCACGCTAACGCGCCACGGCCCGCTGGCCTTCGACCAGGTTGGCCGCATCGCCTACCTGAACGAGCAGATGCTGGATCTCTCCGCGCGCGAAGTCGGACTGCTGGAGATCCTGCTCACCCGCACCGGGCGGCTGGTATCGAAGGAGCAACTGGTCGACCACCTGTGCGAATGGGGCGAAGAGGTCAGCAACAATGCCATCGAAGTCTATGTGCACCGGCTGCGCAAGAAGATCGAGGTGGGCGGGATCCGCATTGCCACGGTACGCGGGCTGGGCTACTGCCTGGAGAAATTCCAGGCCACCGTGGCGCACGACTAGAATGCGCCATTAGAATCAGAATCGTCAGAATCAGAATCGGCTTCAGCACCGTTTCCCTTTCCCTTTGACGGCATGCCGGCGACGCCGCCAAGACCTGCCCGACACCCCCTCCCCATGAGCCTGCTGCGACTGCCCCGGCGGCGCGCACGGGCCGCACGGCCCGCGCGCGCGCCCTCCCCGCCCGATGAGATCGTCAGCGACGAAACGCTGGCCGGCGCCCTGCCGCACCTTGAAGACAGCGCGGGCCATCCATCGCCGCGCTCGCTGTTCGGCGAAATCCTGGACTGGATGCTGGCGCCGCTGCTGCTGCTGTGGCCGATGAGCATTGCCGTGACCTACCTGGTGGCRAAGTCCATCGCCAACGGGCCCTTCGACCGCTCGCTGGAGGCCAGCGCCATCGTGCTGTCGCAGCAGGTGCGCGAGGTCAACGGGCGCGTCACGCTGCAGTTGCCACTGTCCGCGCGCGAAATCCTGCGGGCCGATGAAACCGACAACATTTACTACCAGGTGGTGGGCACGCACGGTGAGTTCGTCGCCGGGGACAACGACATGCCGCTGCCCGGCGAGGACGATCGCGGCCACGCCGGGCTGGTCTCGCTGCGCGATGACCGCATCGCGGGCAACGACGTGCGCGTGGCCTACACCTATGTCGACCTGAAGCAGGCGGGCGACGCGCAGCCCGTGCTGGTGCAGGTTGGCGAGACGCTCGACAAGCGCGCGCGGCTGGCCAATGAAATCATCAAGGGCGTGATCCTGCCGCAGTTCGTGATCCTGCCGCTGGCGGTGGTGCTGGTGTGGTTCGGCCTCACACGCGGGCTGGCCCCGCTGACCTCGATCCAGCAGCGCATCCGCGCGCGCAACCCCGGCGACACCAGTCCCATCGACGAGCACGCCGCGCCGCAGGAAATCACGCCGCTGGTGGCCTCGTTCAACGACCTGCTAGCGCGGCTCGACGTGTCCGTGCAGACGCAGAAGCGCTTTATCGCCGATGCCGCCCACCAGATGAAGACACCGCTGGCCGGGCTGCGCATGCAGGCGGAACTGGCGCAGCGCGAGCAATCGCCCGAGGAGCTGCGCAAGTCGCTGGCGCAGATCGCCGGCAGCTCGGAGCGCGCGGCTCACCTGGTGACGCAGTTGCTGTCGCTGGCGCGCATGGAGAACCTGGCCGGCGCCGGCAGCATGGCACCGCTGGACCTGGCCGCGCTCGCGCGCGAGGTGGTCAAGGACTGGCTGCCGCAGGCGTGGGCGCGCCGCATCGACCTCGGCGTGGATGCCGACGACCACCCGGTGATGGTGCAAGGCAATCGCCTGATGCTTACCGAGATGCTCAACAACCTGATCGACAACGCCATCCGCTACACGCCGGCCGATGGCCACGCCACCGTGCGCGTCAGCGCGGATGCGTTCGAGCCCTTCGCGTACCTCGAAGTGGAAGACACCGGCCCCGGCATCCCGGTGGCCGAGCGCGAGCGCGTGATGGAACGGTTCTACCGCGTGCTCGGCACCAAGACCCAGGGCAGCGGCCTGGGCCTGGCCATCGTGCGCGAGATCGTGCAGCAGCACGGCGGCGATGTCAGCATCCTCGACCATGTCTACCAGACGGAGCCGCGCCTGGCCGGCGCGTGCTTTCGCATCACGCTGCGCCGGCCATCTCCCCTGGAGCCTGCATGACCAACCCCGACCATACACGAGGCGGGCGCGGCGGGCGCGACCAGGCCGATCAGTCCGAGCGCCGCGCGTGGCATCGCAACCTGCGCTGGATTGCCGTGCTGCTGTCGATCTGGTTCGTGGTCACCTTCGTGGTCGCCTGGTATGCGCGCGAGCTGCGCTTCGATTTMTTCGGCTGGCCCTTCTCGTTCTGGGTCGGCGCGCAGGGCGCGCTGATCGTCTACGTCCTGATGGCGGCAATCTATGCCTGGCGCATGAACCGCGATGAAGACGATGACGCCGGCGAGCTGYCCGTGCCCGCCCGCCGGCATGACGATGCTGCATAGCAAGAAGCCCGGCCCTGCCGCTCGAAGCTGATTGTCACAAGGCTCTCCAGAGGCTCTTCGCACCGCAGCGCAGCACCACCAAGCCAGCGTTTTGCCTAGCGTATACCCCGAGCGTTTAGTGGCGAATTCGGCCGAAATTGTCAGAACGCAGTAAGGTTCGCCTCCCACAATCCATTGCAACTTCGGAGGTTGTCGTGCGTGCGCCAGAGTACGCGTGCGCGCCGCCTGCCAACCCGAAAGATTCCGATCACAAACGGAGGAGACAATGGCTAACGCACAGAACGTGGCAATGCCCGGAGGCACAGCGCAGGGCTCGGCGATGACGCCCGAAGAGAGGAAGGTGATCTTTGCCTCCTCGCTCGGGACGGTGTTCGAGTGGTACGACTTTTATCTTTACGGTTCGCTGGCGGCCATCATCGCCAAGCAGTTCTTTTCCGGGCTCGATCCAACCGCCGCCTTCATCTTCGCGCTGCTGGCCTTTGCCGCGGGCTTTATCGTGCGGCCGTTCGGCGCGCTGGTGTTCGGCCGCCTGGGCGACATGATCGGGCGCAAGTACACCTTCCTGGTGACCATCCTGATCATGGGGGCGTCGACCTTCATCGTGGGCCTGCTGCCAGGCTTTGCCTCCATCGGCTGGGCCGCCCCGATCATCCTGATCGCACTGCGCATGCTGCAGGGCCTGGCCCTCGGCGGCGAGTACGGCGGTGCCGCCACCTATGTGGCCGAGCATGCGCCGCATGGCAAGCGCGGCGCCTATACCGCGTGGATCCAGACCACTGCCACGCTCGGCCTGTTCCTGTCGCTGATCGTGATCCTGCTGTGCCGCAACCTGACCGGTCCGAACTTCGACGTCTGGGGCTGGCGCATTCCGTTCCTGGTCTCGATCCTGCTGCTCGGCGTGTCGGTCTACATCCGCCTGTCGATGAGCGAATCGCCCGCCTTTCAGAAGATGAAGGCCGAAGGCAAGACCTCCAAGGCCCCGCTGACCGAGTCGTTCGGCCAATGGCGCAACCTGAAGATCGTGATCCTGGCGCTGGTAGGCCTGACTGCCGGCCAGGCCGTGGTCTGGTACACCGGCCAGTTCTACTCGCTGTTCTTCCTGACCCAGGTGCTCAAGGTCGACGCCACCACCGCCAACCTGCTGATCGCGGGCGCCCTGGTGATCGGCACGCCGTTCTTTATCTTCTTTGGCTCGCTGTCGGACAAGATCGGCCGCAAGTGGATCATCATGGCCGGCTGCGCGCTGGCGATGCTGACCTACTTCCCGCTCTTCAAGGCCATGACCCACTACGCCAACCCGGCCCTGGAACGCGCGCAGCAAAGCGCCCAGATCGTGGTGACCGCGGACCCGAAGCAATGCTCCTTCCAGGGCAGCCCGATTGCCCGCGAGATCGATTTCCGCAGCTCCTGCGACATCGTCAAGCGGACCCTGGCACAAGCTTCGGCCAGCTATGAAGTCGTGGAAGCCCCGGCCGGCACGGTGGCCTCGGTGAAGATCGGCGACAAGGAGATTGCTTCCTTCAACGCCTCGCTGGTACCGGCAGGCCACAGCTTCGACGATGCGAGCAAGAAGCAGATCGCTGCATTCAAGAAGCAGGTGGGCGAGTCGATGGCCTCGGCCGGCTACCCGACCAAGGCGGACCCCGCGCAGATGAACACCATCATGGTGCTGGTGGTCCTCGTCATCCTGGTGATCTACGTGACCATGGTGTACGGCCCGATCGCGGCCATGCTGGTGGAGATGTTCCCGACCCGGATCCGCTACACGTCCATGTCGCTGCCGTATCACATCGGCAATGGCTGGTTCGGCGGCCTGCTGCCCACCATCTCCTTCGCGCTGGTGGCGCAGAACGGCAACATCTACTACGGCCTCTGGTACCCGATCATCATCGCGGGCGTCACCCTGGTCATCGGCTCGCTGTTCATCCGCGAAACCAAGGACGTGGATATCTACGCCAACGACTGAAGGCGCGTGAGCCGGCCCGTCGTCCAGGGCACCAGACTCATGCACGACTGATCCGGTAGTCAGTCGCTCCACCGGCGGGCCGCAAGGTCCGCCGTTTTTTTTGCAGGCAGCAGGCCGCATGCCGTGCCAGTCGACGCCCTCAAAACTTTTTGAAGAAGTGGTGTTGACAGCCTCAAAATGCCATGTATAATCTCGGTCTTGTTCGGCGAATTAGCTCAGTTGGTTAGAGCGACGGAATCATAATCCGCAGGTCCGGGGTTCGAGTCCCTGATTCGCCACCATATTCGTTGAAGCCTGGAAACGGGCTACAACAAAAACCCCTCCCGATCGCAAGATCGGGAGGGGTTTTGCTTTTGGGGATTCTGTTTTCTCGCTTTTCTCGCGATCGATTTCTATCGCTCCCGATCGCAGACAATCAGCAAGCACCGCGGGCCGCTGCACGCAATTCAGGCTCAAGCTTTATCGTGAAAACAGCCTCTCTGCCCATGATCGCTCTCCTGCGATTTGGTACGGGCTTGGTAAATGCACTTTCGCTACCCTCGCCGGTTCTGCTCTCAACCGCTCGACCTTCAGAGCACCCCGCCGCAGAGAATCCCGCTTGCCTACCGCAACGATGCCGACCTAAGCTGCATAGAGTGGATGCCATGCGCGGGTTCGCGCACAAAGCATGACACCGTCACCTTTCGCAGGGATGCGAGAGTGATTCTAGAGTGACACAGCATTGACTATGCATCGCCCGCCCGTGGCCTGCCGCGCGTCATGATGACCACCGCCCATCCGTATCAACTGGTGCAGGAGCGAGGAACGCTAAAGTGTTTCCTGCTGGCTCTGTTCATGCATCTGCTGCTGGGCATCATGCTTTACTACGGGGTGCATTGGCAGAGCCGGACCCCGGCCGGCGTGGAGGCGGAGCTGTGGGACACCGTGCCCGAGATTGCGCAGCCCCAGCCGGTGGTCCAGCCGACGCCCGTGGAGCCGCAACCCGTGTTGAAGCCGGAGCCGGATGAGAACGCCGACATCGCCTTGCAGGCTCAGAAGCGCAAGCAGGCGGCCGCGGCCGAGGAAGCCAGGCAGGCCGACCAGCGCGAACGCAAAGCGCGGGAGGCGGAGCGCCAGGCGGCCTTGAAGCAGCAGCGCCAGAGCGAACTAGCGCGCCTGCAGGCCATGGCCAACAGCGCTCCCAMCACAGGTGGCGTAGGCAACCGCGCGGGCACCGGCGCCGGTGCTGGCGGCAACGCCTCGCCCGGCTACGCGGACCGCGTGCGGCGCCGCGTGAAGCCGAACATCATCTTTAACGAAGAGATCGCCGGCAACCCGGCCGCGGTGGTCGCGGTGCGCATGGCGCCGGATGGCTCGCTGCTGTCGGTGCGGCTCACCAAGTCCAGCGGCAATGCCGGCTGGGACAACGCCGTGCTGCGCGCGGTGGAGCGATCCGCCCCGCTGCCGCGCGACGAGAACGGCGTGGCGCCACCCGGCGTCAACATCACGTTCATGCCCAGGGAGTAGCGGCCGGCCACAAACAAGAAGCCCCTTCGGACCCTGCGATCCGAAAGGGCTTGACTGTCAGGCCTGCGCAACCGGGACAGCTAAATGTCCACGGCCACCTGCCCGATCAGAACGACGGCACCATTGCACCCTTGAACTCGTTCTTCATGAACTGCCGCACCTCTTCCGACTGGTAAGCGGCGACCAGTTTCTTCACCCACGGCTTGTCCTTGTCCTGCGTGCGCACGGCGATGATGTTGGCGTACGGGCTGTGGATGTCTTCCAGCGCGATGGCGTTGCGGGTCGGCTGCAGGCCGGCGGCGAGCGCGTAGTTGGTGTTGATCACCGCCGCGGCCACGTCGGGCAGCGAACGCGCCAGTTGCGCGGCGTCGAGCTCGACGAGCTTCAGCTTCTTCGGGTTGTCGCTGACGTCCAGCGGCGTGGCGTTGACGCCGTTGGCACCGACACCGCTCTTGAGCTTGATCACGCCCTGCGCGGCCAGCAGGAGCAGCGCACGGTTCTCGTTGGAGGGGTCGTTGGGCACGGCGACCTTGGCGCCTTGCGGCAGGTCCTTGGGGGACTTCAGCTTCTGCGAGTAGATGCCCAGCGGAGAGATATACGTGTAGCCCGCGCTGACCATCTTGTAGCCGCGCTGCTTCACCTGGCTGTCCAGGTAAGGCTGATGCTGGAAGCTATTGGCATCGAGGTCGCCAGCGTCGAGCGCGGCGTTGGGCTGCACGTAGTCGTTGAACTCGACGACCTTGATATTGAGCCCTTCGCGCTTGGCGACCTTCTGCACTACCTGCCAGACCTGCGCGTCCGGGCCGCTGACGGTGCCCACGCGCAGGGTCTGCTCCTGCGCCATCGCAGCGCCCGAGGCCACGATGCCGAGCGCAGCGACCGCGACGGACAGCGCTCGACGCAGGGAGGGATAAGAGAAACCAGAGAAACCAGAGAAACCAGAAAAGCCAGAGAAGTTGGACATGTTGCTTGTGTTCCTTTCCGCCATGCAAGCCCGCTTGCATGGCTCTAACCATGATGACAGCCCAGCGCGCGTTCGATGCACGTTCAGTGCGCGTGCCCGCTCATCGTGCGCGACTCGACCTTGGGCGCATTTTGCCATCCGCCGCCCAGCGCAAGGAAGAGATTGATCTGGTCCAGCGCGACCTGGCTTTCCGAGCCCGCCAGGGATGCTTCGGTGCTGGCCAGCGTACGGTCGGCATCCAGGCTCGACAGGTATGGCGAGCGGCCGGCCTGGTAGAGCTGGCGGTTCTGCCGCGCGACTTCGCTGGCCTTGTCGCGGGCATCGCGCAGCGCCTGGGTGCGCTCCAGCTCCCGCGTATAGCTGCTCAGCGCCGACTGCGTTTCGCGCAGCGCCTTGAGCACCACGCCGTCGAAGTGGGCAAGCGCCGCTTCGGCGCCGGCTTCGGTGCCGTGGATGCGGGCGCGCGTGCCGCTGGTCGGGATGTTCCAGGTGATCAGCGGGCCATAGCCCCAGTGCGCGGTCGGTGCCTGGCCGAGGTGGTCGAGGATGCCGGTAAAGCCGGCGGAGGCGCCGATGCGGATGGACGGGTACAGATCCGCCGTGGCAACGCCGATCTTGGCCGTGGCCGAAGCGAGTTCGCGCTCGGCCTGGCGCACATCGGGCCGGCGCTTGAGCAGCGCGGCGCCGTCGCCTACGGGCAGCGCCTGGCGCAGCCTGGGTTCTTCGTGGCAGGCGTACTCCGCCTGCGAGGTGGCACTAGGCGGCTTGCCCAGCATCACCGCCAGCCGGTACGCCGCGCCCTCTTGCTCGGCCTTGAAGCGCGGCAAAGCCGCGCGCAGCACGTCGGCCTGCGCCTGTGAGCGCAGCAGGTCCACTGGCTGCCCGCGCCCGGCATCGACCATCTTGCGAGCCAGCTCGACGCCGCGGCGCTGCAACTCCAGCTGATGCTCGGCCACGGTCAGTTCATGCGTGGCGGCGCAGCCCTGCACATAGGCGCGCACGGTCTCGGCCACCACGCCAACACGGGCCTGGTCGAGTGCCGCCTGGCTGGCTTGCGCGCCGGCCAGCGCCGCTTCATCCGCGCGCGCCAGCTTGCCGAAGAAGTCGATCAGGTAGGAAACCCTGAAGCCGACATCGCCAAAGTTCATCACCGGGATCTTCTCTTCCTTGAGCAGCGGCTCGCCGGCGATCTGCCCGCGTTCCGCGCTGGCGGAGAGCCCGGCTCCCGGCAGGTTCTCTGCCTCCACCTCGTGGTAGACCGCGATGGCGCGCTTCAGGTTGGCCGCGGCCACGCGCAAATCGGTATTGGCAACGAGCGCCTGCTGCACCAACTGGTCGAGCCTCGGATCGTCATACAGGCGCCACCAGCCATCGGGCACCTCGGCAATCGATACGGCGGGATTGTTCGTGCCGAGCAGCGGGCCGTTGGCCGCTTGCGCCTTCACGGCGGCGTTGTCCGGCACATGGTAGTCGGGCCCGACCGTGGTGCAGGCGGCAAACAGCAGCGGCACCAGTGCCGGCAGCAGGGCTCTGCGCAACGTGTTCACTGCGCGCCTCCCTGGCTGGCGGCTCCCTTGGCGGCCAGCGCGAGCTTGTCCTTCTGGCCTTCCGGCACGGCCTGCGCCTTGTCCCTGGCCGAGGGCTGACGCACCGACACGGTCGCGGTACGGCCTGCGACCATGCGCAAGTCGGCGGGCGGCTCGTCCAGCGCGATGCGCACCGGGATGCGTTGCGCGAGGCGGACCCAGTTAAACGTCGGGTTCACGTTCGGCAGCAGGTTGGAGCCGTTGGTGCGGTCCCGGTCCTCGATGCCGGCGGCAATGCTCTGCACGTGGCCATGCAGCACGCGGGATTCGCCCATGATGCGGATGTCCACCGGATTGCCGATATGGATGCCTTGCAGCTTGGTTTCTTCGAAGTAGCCCTCCACATGGAAGGAATTCGCATCCACCATCGACAGCACCGGGCGGCCTGTGTTGACGTAGTCGCCCAGGCGCGGCAGCCGGTCGTTCAGGTAGCCATCGACCGGGCTGAGCACGCTGGTGCGCTCCAGGTTGAGCTTGGCGAGGTTGATCGCGGCCTGCGCCTGCGCCAGCGCCGCTTCGCCTTGCTGGACCTTGGCCAGGCCTTCTTCCACGACTTCCTTGGAGACGACCTCGGACAAGGCCTGGCTGCGCCGGGCTTCACGGCGCGCCTGCGCGAGCATGGCGCTTTGCGCCGCCGCCGTGGCCTGCGCCTGCTGCAAGGCCAGCGCGAAGCGATCGCGGTCGATCTCGAACAACGGCTGTCCGCGCTGCACGCGCTGGTTGTCCTTGACGAGAACCTTGGTCACCAGCCCGGACACGTCCGGCGCGATCTGCACCACGTCTGCGCGGATATGGCCGTCGCGGGTCCATGGCGCCACCGTGTAGTAATCCCACAGGTGCTTGACGACGACGACCGCGACCGCGGTGACGACGAGGGTAAGGACGATGGGTCCAAGCGTACGAMGATTCAGTTTCATGACTGCAGCCGATAGGCCAGGTAGACGATGCCACCCAGGACGATCACATATAACGCCAGATTGAACAGGGACCGGTGCCAGACCAGCCGATAAAAACCCACGCGCGCCAGCACGGCACGCGCGCAAGCGGTGATCAGGAACGCCACCAGCATCCACGCCAGCAGGCTCGGGACAAACACACCATAGACGTCGACTTCACCGCTCATCGCTTGTTGCTCGCTTGCTTGCTCATTGGGTCTGCCGCCTGGCCATCGGGCAACGCACCAGCCGCGCTCATTGCCACGGGTGCCGCCGAAAACAGCGCAACGTGCATTTCCACCAGCGCGGCAAAGGCCTCGCGCGAAGCCTGGTCGGCGCGCGAGGCAACCTTGCGGATCGCCTTGGCCAGCCGGTCGCGCAGCACTTGCGGCGGCGTGTCGGCACGGGCGTCCAGGCGTGCCTGGTAGTAGCTGGCAACGCCCTGCAGCACGCGCCGTACCGAGTGCTGGTGCTCCGGCGCCAGCGCGGACAGCTCGCGCTGCAGCGCCAGCGTGCTGAGCTCCACGCGTACTTCGGTAAAGCCGTCGCCGGTGGTTTCATCCTCGCTGGCCGCCAGCCGCGGCACCAATTGCGCCAGGCGGTCCAGCATGCGGGCACGCAGGTGCGCGTGCTCGGCCGGCTCGCGCCCGGTGGCGTTGCGGGCGATATCGCCCCAACTGGCGCGCACCAGCCTGCGTACCGCGGCCCTGGTGCCGAAGGGGCGGGCCACCAGGGTCCACACCAGCGCGAACAGGATGCCCGCGATGCCGGCCACATTGCCGTTGAAGAAGGCGTTGAAGTCRGCGTTGTAGGCGCCCTGGATGCCGATATCGTTGGCCGTGACCACGGCCAGCGGCATGGCGATCAGCGCGAGCCGGGGCTGCGCCATCATCACGCCGATGATCAGGTAGGGCACCGCGAACATCAGCACCAGCATCTCGAAATCGTGCGCGTTCGGCAGGACCACGAACAGGTAGATGGTGGCGAGCACCAGGCAGACCACGTTCCAGCGGAAGAACGAGCGGATCATGGGCGCCGGCTCGTCCATCGCGGCAAAGAAGCAGCACGACACCGCGCCCAGCGCGACCGCGCCGGCGCCATCCGCCCAGCCCGTCCAGATCCACACCATGCCCATGCTGAAGATCGCCAGCGCGGTCGTCGCGGTGGAGAACAGCAGCATGCCGTGATCGTAATGGCGCGCGGCACCCACGCCCCAGCGCCGGAACACCGGCGCCCAGTCGCCCTGCGGTGCCGCCTCGCCGATACGGCGCTGCAGCGACACGCAGTCCTGCCACAACTCCATCAGCTCGCGCAGACGGCCCTCGGCCGTGGCGGCCAGCGCCGCGTGCCAGTCAGGCCCGGCACTGGCCGGCTCCAGGCCAGCATCGTCGATCGGCGCGTCCTGGGATAGCTGCAACGCCGGCAGCGGCGCCTGCGCGCCCGCGCTGATCCATGCCGACACCAGCGCCATGTTGTGCGACAGGCGTTGCGGAATGCCCGCGGCGTGCTGGTGCAAGGCGTCCACCACGGAAGCCAGCGACGACAGCACGGGAAGCAGCATGGTCATGCGGCCACGCAACTCCTGCGCGTGCTTTACGCGCGCGGCGCTTTCGGCGTCGTAGGAGAGATGGCTGATCAGCTGGTCGAGCGCGAGGATGTCGGCAGCCAGGCGATGGCGGCTGTGATGGCGCGACACCTTCGCGGCCGGATGCGCCGAGAGCATATCAGTGGCCCACAACGCGGCGTCCGCCAGCCACTGGGCGGATTTCTGGCCGAGCACCGTGGCCACCTTGGCGGGGAAGATGGTCGAGCCGACGATGCTCGCGCACAGGATGCCCAGGCAGATTTCCTCGGCCCGCGCCACGGCGATGTCGAACACGCCTGAGGGATCGCTCACCGAGGGCAAGGCCACCATCGGCAGCGTATAGGCCGCCAGCATGAACACATAGCTGCGCGGCGTGCGGTGCAGCAGCGCGACGTAGAGCAGGATGCCGGTCCATAACGCCACCGCTGCCATCAGCAGCGCCGGCGCATTGACCAGCGGCGGCACGATGGCGACGGATGCGGCCGCGCCAAGCAGCGTGCCAAGCACGCGATACAGCGCCTTGGAGCGCGTCGCGCCGGTGAGCGGATGCGCCACGATATACACGGAGGCCATGGCCCAGTACGGGCGCGGCAGGCCGAGGTACAGCGCGATGAACAGCGCCAGCATGGCCGCGGCAAAGGCTTTGAGGGAGAAGATCCAATCCCGTCTGGTAGGCCAGCTGACCATGTTCTTACGACCCGAAAGCAGTGGTGGTCGCGGACTCGGCGGCTTGGGCGAGTGCGTCGAGCACGCGCATGGCGCCCTCGAAGTCCTGTTCGCTGATGCCAGCGAAGACGCTGGCGCGGAGTTGCTTGAGCTCGACCTCGATTTTTTCGGCGAGCGCCTCGCCGGCATCGGTGAGCCAGAGCGCATTGGCCCGGCGATCGTTCGCATCCACTTCCCGGCGCACCAGGCCGGCGGCGGAGAGCTGGTCAACCAGACGGACCAGCGATGCGCCTTCCAGCCCGACATAGTCGGCCAGGGTGACCTGGCGCACGCCGCCGCCAAGGCGGCGGATAAACAGCAGGGGCCCCGCCGCCGCCGCGGAAATCCCGTAGGCGGTAACGGCGCCCTGCGAAATGTGGCGCCATTGGCGCCCGGCCAGCATGAGCTGGCCGGTAAAGGCGAAACGGAGGGCGTCGATGGAAGGCATGGACGGAATGATAGCAGCCATATAGTTAGGATGCAAATTATCACACTACGAAGCAATCTCCGTTGAGACTGGGTACAGGGCGATGTCGAGCGACGCAGGAAGCACATGAAAATCGCATCGCCGGTTGAACCTGCCTTGCGCATCCAGCGCTCGCGCCAATGCCAAACGGCGCCAGCGCTGATATCCCCGGGATATCGGCATCGCCGAAATGAATATTGGACACCCGAGGGCACGGTCCCTTAGCCTTTTGGGATAAGCCAATGCCATCGGCGCCGCGCTGCGCCGGCCGTCCCGAGCCAAGGTGACGCCTGCAACGACTAGAACGAAGAACGACCGGAGACCAGCATGACAAGCTTCCTGCGCTATGCACAGCAGGGCCACATCGTGACCCTGACCATGAACGAGCCGGAGCGGCGCAACCCCCTCACCGGCAACACCGCTGTGGCCGACTTCCTGGAGGCCATCGACCGCATCCACCGCGACACCAGCGTGCGCGCGGTGATCATCACCGGCGCCGGCACCGCGTTTTCCTCAGGGGGCAATATCCGCGACATGGAACGCCAGGCTTCGGGCCTGGTGCCCGGCATGGAGATTCGCCAGGACTATCGCCTGGGCATCCAGCGGCTGCCGCTGGCGCTGTTCAACCTGGAGGTGCCGGTGATCGCCGCCGTCAATGGCGCGGCCATGGGTGCGGGCCTGGACCTGGCCTGCATGTGCGACATGCGCATTGCGTCCGAGCAGGCGCAGTTTGCCGAGAGCTTCGTCAAGCTGGGGATCATTCCGGGCGATGGCGGCGCATGGCTGCTGCCGCGCGTGATCGGCCTTGCGCGCGCTGCCGAGCTGACCTTCACCGGGCAGGTCATCGATGCGCGCCAGGCGCTGGAGTGGAACCTGGTCTCCCGCGTAGTGCCGCCGGATCAGCTGCTGCCCACGGCCAATGAGCTGGCCGAACGCATTGCCGCCAATCCGCCGCATGCGGTGCGGCTGGCCAAGCGCCTGCTGCGCGAGGCCATGCATACCCGGCTGGATACGCTGCTGGAATTGTCGGCCGGCTTCCAGGCGCTTTCGCACCAGACCTCGGATCACCGTGAGGCGGTGTCGGCCTTCCTGGACAAGCGCAAGCCCGAGTTCACCGGCAGCTGATCCAGCGTCATTCCCATTTCCATCAAGAGACACCGGAGACCCACCATGCAGCAAGCCGTCATCGTCGACGCCATCCGTTCGCCCATGGGCCGCTCCAAGCCCGGCTCGGCCTTCACCGAACTCCATCCCACTGAGCTGCTGGCACAGGTGCTGGCCGGGCTGGTCGAGCGCAACAAGCTGGACCCCGGGCTGGTGGAAGACGTCATCACCGGATGCGTGAGCCAGGTGGGCGAGCAATCCGCCACGCCCGGCCGAGTGGCCTGGCTGGCGGCGGGATTCCCCGAGCATGTGCCCTCCACCACCATCGACCGCAAATGCGGCTCCAGCCAGCAGGCCGTGCACTTTGCCGCGCAAGGCATCATGGCGGGCGCCTACGACATCGTGGTTGCCTGCGGCATCGAATCCATGAGCCGCGTGCCAATGGGCTCGGGGCGCCTTGGGCAGAATCCGTACGGTCCTTCGTTCGAGGCGCGCTACGCGCCCGGGCTGGTGTCGCAAGGCGTCGCGGCGGAGCTGGTCGCGGCGCAGTGGGAATTGTCGCGCGGCGATCTCGACCAGTACGCCGCGCAATCGCACCAGCGTGCGCACCAGGCGCGCGAGGCCGGCGCCTTCCGCCGCGAGATCCTGCCGATCCGTACCGCCGCGGGCCTCGTCGCGCATGATGAAACCATCCGCCCTGCCACCACCGCCGAGCGCCTGGCCACGCTGGCGCCGTCGTTCCGCGACGAGGCGCTCGGCCAGCGCTTCCCGCAGATCGGCTGGCATGTGACTGCCGGCAATGCCTCGCAGATCAGCGACGGCGCCGCCGCCATCTTGCTGATGAGCGAGCGCGCCGCCTCCCGCCTGGGCCTGAACGCCCGCGCACGCTTCGTGGCGTTCGATGCGTGCGGCGACAGCCCCCTGACCATGCTGACCGCGCCGATCCCGTCGAGCAAGCGCGCGCTGGAAAAAAGCGGCCTTGCACTCGATGCGATTGCACACTACGAGATCAACGAAGCCTTTGCCTGCGTGCCGCTGGCGTGGCAGCGCGCGCTGGGCGCCGACCCGGCCCGCCTGAACCCGCGTGGCGGCGCGATCGCGCTCGGCCACCCGCTGGGCGCGTCGGGCGCGCGGCTGATGACCACCATGCTGCACGCGCTGGAAGACAGTGGCGGGCGCTACGGCCTGCAATCGATGTGCGAAGCCGGTGGCATGGCCAACGCCACCATCATCGAACGGCTCTGAGCCGGCACGTACCTATATCCAGAACGAGGAGATACCAGATGAAGCTTGCCAACATGTCCGCCGTCGTCACCGGGGGTGCCTCCGGGCTGGGCCTCGCGTGTGCCCGCCGCCTCACCGAACGCGGCGTTGCCGTGGTGATCGCCGACCTGTCCGAAGAGAACGGTGCAGCCGCCGTGCAAGCGCTCGGCGCGCTCGCCCGCTTTGTCCAGGCCGATGTCTGCGACACCGCGCAGATGACCCGCGTGTTCGACACGGCCGACACGCTCGGCACCATGCGCGCGCTGATCCATTGCGCCGGCGTGGGCGGCCCGGTGCGCCTGGTGGAGAAGGACGGCCAGCCCGGCTCGCTGGAAAAATACGAATCGATCGTGCGCATCAATCTCGTCGGCACCTTCAACACGCTGCGCCTGGCTGCCGCGCGCATGGCCCGCAACGAGCTGGTCGACGGCGAGCGCGGCGCGTGCGTGCTGACGGCGTCGGTGGCGGCTTATGAAGGACAGATCGGGCAGATCCCCTATGCGTCGGCCAAGGCCGGCATCGTCGGCATGACGCTGGTGGCGGCGCGCGACCTGGCCCAGCGCATGATCCGCGTGTGCACCATTGCCCCCGGGCTGTTCGATACGCCGCTGCTGGCACGCCTGCCGGAAAATGTGCGCGCCTCGCTGGGCGCCTCGGTGCCGCATCCGGCGAGGCTCGGCACGCCAGACGAATTCGCCTCGACGGCGCTGCATATCCTGGAAAACGCCATGCTCAACGGGGAGACCATCCGGCTCGACGGCGCGATCCGCATGGCGCCGCGCTGAGCTGGCGCCGCTCGCGCAAGGCCTCGGGGGTTCTCCCCGGGCCATCCGGTGTCGAATCTGGTTATCATGCTCCGGTCACCATCACCGCCAGCATGCGCGACGCGCCTCCTATGCGAAACCGGATCAACKAAGAAATCACCCTGCGCAAGCTCGAAGTCCTGCTCGCCTATATGGAGACCGGCAACCTCGCCAAGKCCGCCGAAGCGCTGGATGTGAGCACGGTCAGCGTGCACCGCGCACTGCACTCGCTGGAAGAAGGCATGCGCTGCGCGTTGTTCCGCCACGAAGGGCGCAACCTGCTGCCGACCGAAGCCGCGCACGTGCTGGCGGATGTGGCCACCGATGTCCTCAAGGCCATGGCCGATGGCATCCGCGCCACGCGCCAGGCCGCCGGGTATTCGGCCGATCACATGAAGATCGGCTCGCTCTATTCGCTGACCATCCGCACGGTGCCCGACGTGGTGATCGGCATCAAGGTCAGGCGACCGGAACTGCAGGCGGAACTGGTGCTCGGCTCCAACGCCGACCTGCTCTTCAAGCTCAAGCAAGGCGCCATCGACGCTGCGCTGATGGCCATGCCCGAGCCGGACCCCGAGATCGAATCCATTGCGCTGTTCGAGGACGAAATCTACTTCGCCGCGCCGGCGGATTCGCCTTATGCGCGGCAAGCCTCCATCGACCTGCGGCAATGCCGGGACGAGCCCTTCGTCACGCTCAGCGAAGGCTTCATCACCTACCAGGGCTTCATGGACGCGTTTCGCATCGCCGACTTCACGCCCAATGTGGTGATGAAGGTCGGCGACATCTTCTCATTGATGAACCTGGTCAGCGGCGGCGTGGGCTACGCGCTGCTGCCCGGCCGCGTGCGCGACGTGTTTGCGCACAAGGTGGCGCTGGTTCCGCTGTCCTCGCAGTACCGGCTGCGCCAGACCATCGGGCTGAGCTTTCTGCGCCGGCGCGAGCGGGATCCGAACTTGCTGGCGCTGGCGGCGGTTTGCCGGTTGGCGATGCGCTCGCCGCAGCCCGCCTAGCCAACGATCGCCTTGGTCGCCAGAAACAACAACGACGGCCCCAGCAGGCACCCCAACCCGGTGTGGAACGTCGCCACCAGCGCACCATACGGCACCAGCCGGCGGTCCGTCGCCGCCAGCCCCGCCGATRCCCCGCTGACGGTACCCGCCAACCCGCCGAACACCATCGCGGCACGCGGGTTGTTCAGGCCGAGGAAGCCTGCCGCCATGGGCGTGCCGACCATCACGATGATGGCCTTGATCAGCCCGGTGGCGATGCTCAGCGCGATCACGTCGGAGCTGGCGCCCAGCGCCGCGCCGGTCACCGGCCCAACGATATATGTCACCGCCCCGGCGCCGATGGTGGTCATGCTGACCGCATCGCTGTAGCCGAAGGCGCGCGCCACGGCAGCACCCACGATAAACGGCAGGATGGTGCCGAGCAGCAGCGACACCGCACCGACCAGCCCGGCCTTGCGCGCCTCGGTCACCTGCACCTCGAAGGCGGTGGCAACGATAGCGAAGTCGCGCAGCATGGCGCCGCCCATCAGGCCGATACCGGAGAACAGCGAGAGATCGGCCAGGCCTTTTTCCTTGCCGGTGACGACGCCGCCATAGTAGGCCAGCAGCAGGCCGATCACGATGGCGATGGCGGAGGCGTGGACGCGCCCGAAGGTCAGCCAGCGCGAGAGCCTTGATGACAGCCACATGATGATGCCAACCGCGGCAAACGCGGTGACCAGGGCATTCTGCAGCAGGATGTTCTCGATAATGTGCGAAATGGAATGCGGCATGGCGGCGTCCTTAGCGCGAGGCGTGGCTGGGGGTGGCTTCCGGCGAGGGCAGCGGCGGCAAGGGCGCGTGGTCGCCGGTGCGGCTAAGCACGGCGATGCAGCAAGCCGAGACCAGCACCGCGCCGACTGCCGCGATCAGGGCTACCGGCCCGCCGCGCAACGCGGCGACCACGTTCTGCTGCGCCGCCATTGCCACCACCACCGGGATGTACATCGCGCCCCAGAAGCCAACGCCAGCCTCGGTCTCCTTGGGCAGGAGGCCGCGCCCGTGCAGGAAGAGCCGTATCGAGATCAGCAGCAGCATGGCGATGCCGACCCCGCCCACATTGGCCTTGACGCCGATCGCAATGCCCAGCAGTTCGCCAAGGAACAGGCCGATGAGGTGGCAAAGCGCCAGCAAGGCGGTTCCGTAGATGATCATGGTGCCGTCTCCTGTTGGCCCATCGGCATGGTTGCGCGTGGGCTGGTTCTAGGTTTGATGGATGCAATCTAGGCGAGCCATCGCGCTGCATCAATCAACCGGGCGGGAGAATCGTTAGCGTGGGATTAACGGCGGTAGATCACCATCCCGCGCACTAGTGACCTGGCCGGCTCTTGCGTGGCGGCTGTGGCGGCGGCGGCGTGTGCAGCGGCGTACTGCGCGCCCCAGGCAGGGACCACACGCCCTGCATGTCGGGCCACCAACACTTACACCTAGAGTAACGATGCCGCGCCGAGCGTCATTGCTTGCGCCGCGYGCGCTGCGTATCTTGGTGCCATTCCTTGCATCAAGCACACCGGAGACGCGATGCCGAACCCAGCCACGGACCGACAGTGGGACACCCGCCGCAGCGAAAAGCGCCGCCGCATGGCACGCGGCGCCGCCTTTGCCAGCGGCCGGGTCGTGCCCACCGCCGACATCGTCCCATTCCTCGAAGCCATCACCGCGCCGGGCGACCGCGTGGTGCTGGAGGGCAACAACCAGAAGCAGGCCGACTTCCTCTCGCGCTCGCTGGCCGAGGTGGACCMGGCCAAGGTGCACGGCCTGCACATGATCATCCCGAGCGTGAGCCGGGTGGAACATCTCGACCTGTTCGAGCGCGGCATCGCCAGGAAACTGGACTTTGCCTATGCCGGCGCACAGAGCCTGCGCATCTCGCAGTTCCTGGAAGACGGCCAGCTTGAGGTCGGCGCCATCCACACCTACATCGAACTGTACGCGCGGCTCTATGTGGACCTGACGCCCAACATCGTGCTGATCGCCGGCTACAAGGCCGACCGCGACGGCAACCTCTACACCGGCGCCAGCACCGAAGACACGCCCGCGCTGGTGGAAGCGGCCACCTTCCGCGACGGCATCGTGGTGGCCCAGGTCAACGAGATCGTCGACGACCCCGCCGGGCTGCCGCGCGTGGATATCCCCGGCTCCTGGATCGACTACGTGGTGCAGGCCGACAAGCCCTTCTTCTGCGAGCCGCTGTTCACGCGCGACCCGCGCCTGATCAAGCCGGTGCATGTGCTGATGGCCATGATGGCAATCCGCGGCGTGTACGAGCGCCACCAGGTGCAGTCGCTCAACCATGGCATCGGCTTCAACACCGCTGCCATCGAACTGATCCTGCCGACCTATGGCGAGTCGCTCGGCCTCAAGGGCAAGATCTGCAAGTATTGGACGCTGAACCCCCACCCCACGCTGATCCCCGCCATCGAGTCGGGCTGGGTGGAGAGCGTGCACAGCTTTGGCAGCGAGCTCGGCATGGAGAACTATGTGGCCGCGCGCCCGGATGTGTTCTTCACCGGCGCGGATGGATCGATGCGCTCGAACCGCGCCTTCTGCCAGCTTGCCGGCCAGTACGCGGTGGACCTGTTCATCGGCTCCACGCTGCAGATCGACGGCGACGGCCACTCCTCCACGGTCACGCGCGGGCGCTTGTCCGGCTTTGGCGGCGCGCCCAACATGGGCCACAACCCGGGCGGCCGGCGCCATCCCACGCCGGCGTGGCTCGACCTGATCGAGACCGACGACCCGCTCGCGCGCGGCCGCAAGCTGGTGGTGCAGATGGTGGAGACCTTCCAGGCCGGCGGCAAGCCAACCTTTGTCGAATCGCTCGATGCGGTGCAGGTGGCCAAGGACAGCGGCATGCCGCTGGCGCCGGTGATGATCTACGGCGACGACGTCACGCACGTGCTGACCGAGGAAGGCATCGCCTATCTCTACAAGGCACGCTCGCTGGAGGAGCGCCGCGCCATGCTGGCGGCCGTGGCCGGGGTGACGCCGATCGGCCTGCGCCACGACACCAGCACCACGCGCCGCATGCGCAGCGACGGCCTGATCGCGCTGCCCGAAGACCTTGGCGTGCAACGCAGCCAGGCTACGCGCTCGCTGCTGGCGGCCAAGAGCATGGCCGACCTGGTCGACTGGTCCGGCGGGCTTTACGAGCCGCCGGCACGCTTCCGGAGCTGGTGATGGCAAGCCTCGCGTTACCCGCGTTACCCGCGTTACCCGCCGGGCACCGTGCCGATGCCTTCAACCCCGCTGCCATCGCGCTGGCCGACCTCGCCGTCGGCGCACTGATCGACGAGGCCGCGTTGTCGCCCAAGCCCGGGCTGGTGGATGGCCGCGGCAATGGCGCCCACGCCGACCTCAACCTGGACCTGATGCGCGTCTCGGCGCGCGCCCTGCATCCCGCCTTTGCCGAGATGGCGGCGGCGGGCATGCGCGCGGCGCAGCCCAGCGTGGCGCTGCGCGAGCGGCTGGGCGCGCTGGGCCGCGAAGCGGAGGCCGCGATGATGCGCGCCACCGGCGGCATCAACACGCATCGCGGCGCGATCTGGAGCCTGGGGCTGCTGGTTGGCGCGGCGGGCTTGCACCGGCATGGACATGGCGCGCATGGCATAGCCCGCACCGCTGGCGCCATCGCACGCTTGCCCGACCGGCACCGTCCTGCGCGCACGGGCAACAAGGGCGAACGCGCCTGCATCGACTACGGTGTCGCCGGCGCGCGCGGCCAGGCGCAGGCGGGCTTCCCGCATGTGCTGCGCGCTGGCCTGCCAGAGCTGATTCGCAGCCGGGCGCGCGGCGACGCCGAGCCCAGCGCGCGCGTCAACGCCTTGCTCGCCATCATGCAGCGGCTCGACGACACCTGCGTGCTGGCCCGCGCCGGCCGCGAAGGGCTGGCGCTGATGCAGCAAGGCGCGAGCCGGGTGCTGGCCGCCGGCGGCATCGGCACGCTGGCCGGCCGCCGCCTGCTGCGCCAGCTCGAAGGCGGCATGCTGGCCTGCAATGCCTCTCCCGGCGGCGCTGCGGACCTGCTCGCCGCCACGTTTTTCCTGGACCGGCTGCCGCCTGCGGCACAGCCGGCCAAAGCCCCCGTGCAAGGAGACAAATAATGGAACAGCTCCAGTTCGAATATCCCGCCGGCGCGCCGGCAAGCCAGCGCGTGCTGGTCGGCGTGGTCGGCTCCGGCGATCTCGAAGTCATGGTGGAGCCCGGCACGCCAGGCACCACGCTGGTTCATGTCACCACGTCGGTGGATGGCTACGGCAAGGTCTGGGACGCGCAGCTCTCGCGCGTGTTCAGCGCCGAGCCGCGCGCGGCCATGCGCATCCGCATCCATGATTTCGGCGCCACGCCGGGCGTGGTGGGCATGCGGCTGGCGGAAGCGTTCGAGGCGCTCGGCGGCAATGGCAATGCCGATGGCAAGGAGCAAGCATGAACCACGCATCGCTGCTGAACCGCGAGAGCTTTGTCGAGCTCGGCGCGCGCGCCCGCGTGCATGCGCTGCTCGATCCCGGCACCTTGCGCGAACTCGCCGGCCCCTTCGACCAGCTGCTCTCGCCGTGGCTGGAACGCCAGGGCGTGGTGCCGCAGGCGGATGACGGCGTGGTGGTGGCCAAGGGCCGCATCGACGGCCATCCTGCCGTGGTCCTCGCCATCGAAGGCGCGTTCCAGGGCGGCAGCCTGGGCGAAGTGGGCGGCGCCAAGATCGCCGGCGCGCTGGAGCTGGCGGCGCAGGACAACCGGCGCGGCGTGCCCACGCGCGCGGTGATCCTGTTCGAGACCGGCGGCGTGCGGCTGCAGGAGGCCAACCTGGGACTGGCGGCCATCGCCGATATCCACGCGGGCATTGTCGACCTGCGCCGCTACCAGCCGGTGGTGGGCGTGATTGCCGGGACAGTGGGCTGCTTCGGCGGCATGTCCATCGCAGCGGGGCTGTGCAGCTGCCTGGTGGTGACGCGCGAGGCTCGCCTCGGCCTGAACGGGCCAGCGGTGATCGAGCAGGAGGCGGGCGTTGCCGAATACGATTCGCGTGACCGGCCCTTTATCTGGAGCTTTACCGGTGGTGAGCAACGCCTTGCCACCGGCCTGGCCGACCGGTACGTGGAGGACGACACCGAAGCCATCCGCGCCACGGTGCGCGAGGCCCTGGCGCAGGGCGTGCCGGCCGTGCACCGCAGCGAGCGCTACGCGCATTACCTGCAACGCCTGGCCGAATACGATCCGGCACGCCAGCCGGAGCCGCAAACCGTCCGCACCATCTACGCACACGGAGCAAAGCCATGAGTTCAGCTAACACGCAGGGCCGCGGCGAGGCCTGGCTCGCGGCACTGACGCGCAACGCCCCGCGCCGCCCCGGCTATCCCGCCACCGTGCAGGTGGCCGACGCCGGGCTGGCCGGCCAGCCAGCGCGCTTTATCGCCGTGGTACCCGACGCCGGCAACGCCTATCCGCGCGTGCGCGGCGGCGAAGTCGGCCTGCTCGAAGGCTGGTCGCTGGCGCGAGCCGTGCACGAGATCGTGCTGGCCGACCGCGACGCCGCCATCAAGCGGCCCATCGTGGCCATCGTCGATACGCCCAGCCAGGCCTACGGACGGCGCGAGGAAGCCTTCGGCATTCATCAGTCGCTGGCCGGCGCGGCCGGCGCGTATGCCACGGCGCGGCTGCAAGGGCATCCGGTGATCGCACTGCTGGTCGGGCGCGCCATRTCGGGCGCCTTCCTCGCGCACGGATACCAGGCCAAYCGCCTGATCGCGCTGCGTGATGCCGGCGTGCAGGTACATGCCATGGGCAAGCAGGCCGCCGCGCGCATCACCATGCGCAGCGTGGAGGACCTGGAGAGCTTTGCCGCCACCGTGCCGCCGATGGCGTATGACATTGGCAACTACGCCACGCTGGGCCTGCTATGGAAGCTGGTCGGCGTCAACCATGCGGCGCTGCCCGACGAGGCCGATCTCGATACTGTGCATGGCGCGCTGCAAGCCGCGCTGGCCGATATCCAGGCAGATCCGCAACGGGATCTGCGCAGCCGCCTGGGTGGAGAAAACCGCCAGGCTTCCTGCCGTGTGCGCGAAGTGCTCGCGCAGCAGTGGCAGGACTGAGCCATTGCCATTGCACGACCGGCGCATGAGATGACCACAAGCACGCTCCTGCCGCATGACCTGCTGTGGCTCGCGGACGCACCCGGCTTCGCCCGTGCCAATGCGCTGCCCGCGTGGGCAAGTGCCGACTGGCTCGCGCAAGCCCCGCTGGTGGTGCGGCGCGATGGCGCCATCGAAGGCCGCATCCCGGTCGGGCTGCGCGGCACCACGCGCGCGCAGCGCCACGCGGCGTGGCTGCCCGCCGCGCAGGTGGCGCGCGTGGTCACGCCGGGCATGCTCGCGCGGCAGGCACGCTGGCGGGATCATCCGCGCCGCGCCGCATTGCCCGCGCTTGCCGCGCTGGCGCGCATCGCGCCACAGCTGGATGCTGCGCAGGTGGACTGGGGCGTGACGGGCGGTGTCGGCTTTACGCTGGCCAGCGGCATCGACGTGCTGCATGCGGGTAGCGACCTGGACCTGCTGGTCACGGCGGCAACGCCGCTGGCGGCCAGCCTGGCCCGCACCCTCGCCGCCTTGCTCGACGATGCGCAAGCGCGCATCGACATCCAAGTGGCCACGCCGTTTGGCGCGTTCGCGCTGCGCGAGCGCGTGCGCACCGGCGGCCGCGTGTTGCTCAAGACAGCGAACGGCCCAGTCATGTGCCAGGATCCTTGGCAGCCGCCATCATGAGCACGCTCTTCACCTTCCCCGGCCAAGGCGCCCAGCGTCCCGGCATGCTCCGCGCACTGCCCGACCACCCTGCCGTGCGCGCCACCGTGAGCGAGACCAGCGAAGTGTTGGGGCGCGATGTGCTGGCACTGGACAGCGAGGCCGAACTCGCGTCCACCGTGGCCGTGCAGTTGTGCCTGTTGACCGCTGGCGTGGCGATGGCGCGCTGCCTGCTTGCCGAAGGCGCCAAGCCCGACGCCGTGGCCGGCTTGTCGATCGGCGCCTTCCCGGCGGCGGTCTGCGCAGGCGTGCTGGACCATGCCGATGCGGTCAGGCTGGTGGCGCAGCGCGCCAAGCTGATGGAGCAAGCGTATCCAAGCGGCTATGGCATGACGGCGATCCTCGGCATGGAGCTGGGCCCGCTGGAGCGCATCATCGCGCAGGTGCACGGACCGGCGTCGCCGGTCTACCTGGCCAATCTCAATGCGCCCGCCCAGTTCGTGATTGCGGGCGCCGCGACGGCCTTGGCGCGCGTTGCGGAACTGGCGCTGGACAGCGGCGCGCACGCGGCCAAACCCATTGCCATCAGCGTGCCCTCGCACTGCGCTCTGCTCGACGGCGCGGCAAGCGAGCTCGCTCGCGCGTTCGAGGGTGTGCGCATCGACCGGCCGCGCCTGCGCTACTTCAGCGCTAGCGCGGCACGCGAGCTGCGCGATCCGGCACGCATCGCCGCCGACCTGGCGCGCAACCTTGCCGTGCCGGTGCGCTGGCATGAGGCCATGCTGCTGGCGCGCGAATGCGGCGTGCGCCTGGCGGTGGAAATGCCGCCCGGCAATGTGCTGACGCGGCTGGCCGCACCGCTGCTGCCGGACGGCATCGCCGTGGCCTGCGCCGACACGCGCATCGACAGCGTGGTCGCGCTCACGGTGCGCGAAGCGCTGCGGGCGTCGTCCTGAACCAGGGCATTACCCCAGCGGCAACGCCGTGCTGTACAGGACCTGCTTGAGCGCAAAACTGGAGCGGATGCTGGACACGCCCGGAATGCGCGTGATCTGGTCGATGATCAGCCGCTCCAGCGCTTCCACGTCGGCCACCACCACGCGCAGCAGGTAGTCGGCATCGCCCGACATCAGGTAGCACTCCATCACTTGCGGCAGGGTGGTGATGCGCCGCTCGAAAGCATCCAAGGTTTCACGGCGCTGCTTGTCCAGCGAGATCTGGATAAACACCACCACCTTCAGCCCAAGCCGGCGCGCATCCAGCAGCGTGACACGGCGCGAGATCACGCCTTGTTTTTCCAGCTGCTTGACCCGCGCCAGGCAGGGCGAGGGCGACAGGCTGACGCGGCTGGCCAGTTCCACGTTGGTCAGGCTGGCGTCTCGCTGCAGCTCGTTGAGAATCCGGATATCCGTGGCGTCCAGGTCGATGTCCAGCACGTTGCGCTCCTGTTTTTTCATATAACAGCATTCTATGCCGCAACGGAGCGTATTTGCAGCGACCTTCGGTCTTTGCTGCGGCGCAATAAACCGTAGACTTTCCAGCATCCCCTCCCGTCTCGTGGCGGCGGGACAACCTGGTCAAAGAGTCGAGTCGAAGCATGCAAGCACAACAAGGATGGCGCCGGTTTATTCCCCTCGCCTGCGCCGTGGCAATCTGGGGCGGCAACTGGCCGGTCATGAAGCTGGGCCTGACCCACGTCAGCCCGCTCTGGTTTGCCGCCGCGCGCTTCACCTCCGCGGCCGCCATCAGCTTCCTGGTGCTGGGTGCGTTTCGCCGGCTGCGCCTGCCCACGCGGCAGGAATGGCCGCTGGTGATCGGCGTGGGCCTGCTGCAAATGGCGGCCTTCACCGCGCTGGCGCTGTGGGCGCTGCAGTACGTGCCGCCGGGGCGGGCCTCGGTGATCGCCTACGCTACCTCGGTGTGGGTGATTCCGCTGTCGTCGCTGGTGCTCAAGGAGCGGCTGTCGCGCCCGCAGTGGATGGCCACCGGGCTGAGCTATGCCGGCATCGCGCTGATGATCGCCCCGGCCGTGCGGGACTGGCAGTTGCATACCGCCGTGGGCCTGGTGATGCTGCTCGGCGCGTCGCTGGCCTGGTCGCTCAGCATCATCCAGCTGCGCGCCAACCGCACGGTGCGCCTGGGCGCGGACATGATCCCGTGGGAAACCGCCGTGGCCTCGGTGCCGCTGGTGGTGCTGGCACTGCTGCGCGACGGCGCGCCCCACTTCCTCTCGGTGCCGGAGATCTGGCCGCTGCTGTTCTACACCGGGCCGCTGGCCACCGCGCTGACCTTTATCGTGGTGCTGAACATGACGCAGGCCTTGCCGCCAGCGGCCACCTCGATCGCCATGCTGTGCGTGCCGCTGATCGGGCTGGTGGTCTCGGCGGTGGCGTTCCAGGAGCGGATCTCGGCGGATCTGTCGGCCGGGCTGGCGCTGATCGCCCTGGGTGTGGCAACGTCGGCGCTGGCGCCGTGGCTGGGACGGCGGCTGCAGTGGCGCGGCGCCTGATGCTTTTTGCCGTGCCACACGCAAGGATGCTTTGGCAATTAAGCATCAAACGTTACAAGAAGACACAGTTGTATTACCCCGCTAATACCTGACATGGGCGCGCCGGCTTACAGTGGAGCCAATCACTAACCGGAGCCACCCGTGCGGAAATTCGCCACCCTTTGCGCCATTGCTGCTGTTGCAGGCCTTGCTTCCAGCGCCGCATTCGCGCGCGTGGATGTGGACATCGGCATCGGCATGCCCGGTCCGGTGTTTGTCGCGCCGGCTCCCGTCTACCAGCCGGCCCCCGTGTACCGGGCCGCGCCGATCTATGAACCGGCCCCGGTGTATGTGCAGCCCCAGCCGGTGGTAGTGGCAGGCCCTGGTTACTATGGCCCCGGCTACTACGGCCCCGGTATGCGCGAGCGCGCCTGGCGCGAACGCGAATGGCGCGAGCACCGGTGGCGTGAACGCGAGCGGCGCGAGCATGATTGGCACGAACATGAGCGCGACCGCGACCGCGAATGGCGCCGTTGATGGCGCGGACATGGCTCTTCCTGCTGGTCGTGGTGCTCCTGCGGCCAGCGGCTACGAGATCGAGGCCAGAGGCAGGTTCAGCAGCAGATTCTGCGGCTTCACCTTGAGGATCCCTGCCTCGTTCATCGCCGCCGCCAGGTAGACGGGCCGGCCAGCCACATCCGGGCGCACCACGGATGGATCGGCAAAGTCCAGCCGGAACAGCGACAAGATCCGCCGCTGCCGCTCCGGCTCCAGTTCCACGCCGCGATACAGGTCATTGAGCAACAGCGTGGCCTGCGCGTCCAGCCCGATATGCCAGGCCCACTGCCGGTCCTCGATCGCGGAAAGCGGCATCACCGTCACCTCCACCCCGAAAAAATGCCGCACCCAACGCGCGAGCACGCGGCTGAACGCAGCCAGCGCCGCGCTGCCGCTGGCGAAGCGGATCACCGTGTCGTGGCGTTCGCTGCGTCCCCAGTAAGCCTGCGCGTTATCGCGATCCAGCACATCCAGTTCCACCTTGCGCGCCGGGATCTGCGCTTCGGCCAGCATGCGGCCTAGCTCGCCGTAGACACTGCCCGACGCGTGCAGCTCGACGGTGTCGGCATCGGCCAGCATTACCCCGCCCTCCTGCAGCGACACCTTCTGCGCGCGGGAGAACAACTCCGCGGCGCGCCACTCCATCGGATCCGGCTTGTCACTGTCATGCAGGATGCCGTGCACGATCAGATGCGCAAGCTGGTCGATGAAGACCGGCGGCACCCTGACATCGCCCTCGCGGAAGATATCCAGATAGGCCGCCTCGATGGTCGGCGCGGCAAGCAGGCGCTCGCGCATGGCCAGCACCACGGCGTAGTTGTCACGGGCATCGGGGTCTTGCAAGGCGGCGAGCTCGCTGGCCGGCACAAGCCGCCGCGGCTCGGCGATCAACGCCGCATGCAGCGCTCGCTCGGCGTCGCAAGATTCGTCCACCGGCGCTACCTCGGGGCGCCACCACCACATCCGCAGCAGGTGGTCGCTGGCCAGCAACCGGCCGTCGCTGTCGCGCGCGGCAGGGTCGAAGCCGGAATGGGGCCAGCGGGCGGGGGTGGATTCAACCATGGTTGGCTAGCAAACAAGGGGAGCCTCAGTATCCCACAGGCTGCCGCAGCGCACCCCTTGCGCCTGGGCAGGAGGGATCCAACGTCCCGGCGCGCGGCCATTGTGCCGMTCGCTTGGGAGAACCCGCACAGCCTGCACTTGATTGCCGAGGGCAATACTCCACCCAGAGTATGTACGCTGCAAACCGCCCGCGGAGATACTTTCCCTCTTGCACAATTCACGGGTCCGAACCATGCACTTCAGCGTCAGGGTTGACGACACTCGCGCACGGCAACACCCGCCCCAGCGCGGGCAATCACGCCACTTTGCCGACATTGACCAGTTGCTGGGCCCGCGAGAGCAACGCTACTTCGGATCCGGATTCAAGCGCGTCCAGTATCGGGTGATAGCGCCCTGCACCGACGTCGCAGCGCTGCCGGCCCAAGGCAGACTTGCGGTCATCTATCCCCAGGACTGGTCCAGGAAGTCCACCGGAACCACGTTGCCGCCTCACCTCTCGACAGTGGACGCAACCCATCTGGGCGCGGTGCTCTCCGAGTGGGCGATAGCCCAGCGATTCACGGCGAATCCGACCGAGCCTGAGGTGCTGATCAATCGCTGTGAGATTCGCAGTGGAAATGCACCCGATGAACACCTCGACGCTCTGCCCTTTACCATCCATCGCATTGTCACCGAGCCTCTCAAGAACCGCCGCTCGCTCTACCGATTTTCGACGCAGATTGAACTGCAGCTTGGCAGCATGGCGTTGGCGGTGAGCCTGACCCACAACGGGCAGCCGCGCAACAATGCGGCACACATCGACAACACCGGAATGCTCGAGCAGGATGCGMCGCAATCAGTAGCCGGCAGGCTGGCCATCGGCGGCGTTTACGGGATCGATTTGCACCATCTCATGCTGAGTCCCGCCGACGGCCATGCCATCGCCGAGACGATCTTCAGTGCCCCCACATCCGTCTACCGAACGCTTTCCAATGTGGAGTTCGTATTGGCCTGCGCGCAGATGGCGCAAGCCGTCATCTACCAGAAGGACAGGATTTCACGAACCCGGAGCAATACGCTCTGGATGCGGGATTTCATTATCAGCACCGCTGTGCCCTGCAAGGT
>NZ_JBFTSF010000047.1:0-31541 GCF_056399905.1 Cupriavidus sp. 01L46 | reverse complement strand
CGGCTACACCGAATCGATGCTCTGACTCTCCTGCCGGTTTTCTCCCCTCTCCCACACTTGTGSGAGAGGGGCCGGGGGAGAGGGCGGGCGCTCGATGTGGCGCTCGCCGTCATACTCCTACTTGTTCACCATCCGCGCCGGCACCGACAGCGTCAGTGCCGCACCCACCACCAGACACGCCGCCAGCAAGTACATCCCGGAGTCCGTGCTCTGCGTCATGTCTTTCAGCCAGCCCACCGCATACGGGCTGATGAACCCAGCCAGGTTGCCCAGCGAGTTGATCAGCGCGATCCCCGCAGCCGCGCCCGTGCCAGCCAGGAAGGCGGTCGGCAGGCTCCAGAAGAGCGGCAGGGTGGTCAGGATGCCGATGGTGGCCAGCGTCAGGCCGAGCAGTGCCAGCACGGTATTGTTGTGCCATTGCACCGACAGCACCAGGCCGACTGCGCCCAGCAGCGCGGGAACGGCAATATGCCAGCGGCGTTCGCGGGTGCGGTCGGCGCTATAGGCCACCAGCACCATGCCGACCACCGCGCAGCCATAGGGGATGGCGGTGAGCAGGCCGATGTCCAGCGGGCTCTTCACGCCGGTCTGCTTGATGATGGTGGGCAGCCAGAAGCTGACGCCATACAGGCCCATCACGAAGCTGAAGTAGATMGCGCTCATCAGCCACACGCGCGGGCTGGACAGCACCTTGCCGATCGGCGCGTCTTCCTTGTGCATGTCCTCATTGGCGATATTGCGCTGGAGCAGGGCCTTCTCTTCGTTGCTCAGCCACTTGGCGTGGACGATGCGGTCGTCCAGGTAGGCCAGCACCACCAGGCCTACCAGCACCGACGGGATGCCTTCGAGCAGGAACATCCATTGCCAGCCGGACCAGCCGTTGCGGCCGTCGAACGATTGCATCATCCAGCCCGACAGCGGTCCGCCTATCACGCCGGAGAGCGCGATCGCGGTCATGAAATAGGTGGTGGTGCGCCCGCGCCGGTGCGACGGGTACCAGTAGGTCAGGTAGAGGATGATGCCGGGGAAGAAGCCGGCCTCGGCAATGCCCAGCAGGAAGCGCAGCACGTAGAACATGGTCGGCGTGGTGACGAACATCATCGCCGCCGAGATCACGCCCCAGGTGATCATGATCCGCGCGATCCAGATGCGCGCGCCGACCTTGTGCAGGATCACGTTGCTGGGCACTTCGAACAGGAAGTAGCCGATGAAGAAGATGCCCGCGCCGAGGCCGTAGATGGTCTCGCTGAATTTCAGGTCGCCGAGCATCTGCAGCTTGGCGAAGCCGACGTTGACGCGGTCCAGGTACGCCACCACGTAGCAAAGCAAAAGGAACGGCACCAGGCGCAAGGTCACCTTGCGGTAGGTGGCATCCTCGAACGCGGGATCAGCGGCGCCGGAGTGTACTGCGGTTGTTGTCATGCTGTCTCCTCTTGGATCTGTAGATCTACATGGATCTATTTTTCTGGTTGCACGATACCGCTGGGGTGGCGCCGCTTGCCGCATGCGGCGCCGGAAAGAACGTCTACGTCTGCTATGTCAGGGCGAATACCTTAGTGCGAGAACGGGCCGCGGCCGCGCAGCGCGTTGGCGACCATCATCAGCGCGAGCAGGAAGGGCAGCGCCACGTACAGGCACCAGTGCACGCGGTCACCCACGGTGTCGCCCCATTTGCGCTTGAAGACCTGCAGGCGCGGCATGGCCGAGGGGTTGGTGGCGCGCTTGTTTCTGACGTGCCACGCCATCCAGAAGAAGAAAATGGCGAAGGCGACGGACAGGAAGTTGATATTACCCATGTTGAATGGCGATGGTTTTCAGTGTGGTGAATCCGTACAGGGCTTCGAAGCCCTTCTCGCGGCCGTAGCCTGACTGCCCGCTGCCGCCAAACGGTAGCTCTACCCCGCCGCCGGCACCGTAGTTGTTGATAAAGACCTGGCCCGCGCGCAGCTTGTGCGCCAGGCGCAGCTGGCGCGCGCCATCGCGGGTCCAGATACCGGCGACCAGGCCATAGGGCGTGCCGTTGGCGAGCGCGATGGCTTCGGCCTCGGTGTCGAACGGCGTGGCCGCCAGCAGCGGGCCAAACACTTCTTCCTGCGCCAGCCGGTGCGTGGGCGGCACGTCGCGGAACAGCATCGGCACCTGGTAATAGCCGGACTCCGGCGCTTGCGCCACGATCTGGCCTTGCGCCATGGCGGTAATGCCGGCGTGCTGCGCGTCGGAGACGAAATCCCAGACGCGCTGCTGCTGCTTGCGGTTGATCAGCGGGCCGCATTCCAGGTCCAGCTCCGACGGCCCTACGCGCAAGGATTCGAATACCGTGGCCAGGCGGTCGAGCACGGCGTTGTAAAGCGGGCGTTCCACCAGCACGCGGCTGCCGGCCGAGCAGGTCTGGCCCGCGTTTTGCACGATGCCGTTGACGATGACCGGCACCAACGCGTCGATGTCCGCATCCGCAAAGACGATCTGGGGCGACTTGCCGCCGAGCTCCAGCGTGACCGGCACGTGGTTCTCGGCAGCCATCTGCGCGATCAGCTTGCCGGTCTGCGGCGAGCCGGTGAAGGAGATATGGTTGATGCCGGTGTGGCGCGCCAGTGCGGCGCCGGCTTCATGGCCGTAGCCGGTGACGATGTTCAGCGCGCCCTCGGGCAGGCCGGCCTCGGCCGCCAGTTCCGCCACGCGCAGCAGCGACAGGCAGGCGTCTTCGGCGGGCTTGACCACGCAGGCATTGCCCGTGGCCAGCGCCGCGCCCACGCTGCGCCCGAAGATCTGCAGCGGGTAGTTCCACGGGATGATGTGGCCGGTCACGCCATGCGGCTCGCGCACGGTCAGCACGGTAAAGCCGGGCTGGTAGGGGATGGTCTGGCCGTGCAGCTTGTCGACCGCGCCGGCGTAGAACTCAAAGTAGCGCGCCACGGCGCGCGCGTCGGCGGTGGCCTGGCGCAGGGGCTTGCCGGTATYGCGCGCTTCCAGCGCGGCGAGCTCGGTCTCGTGTTCGATCAGCGTCAGCGCCACGCGGTTGAGCAGGCGGGAGCGCTCGGCGGGCGCCATCGCGCCCCAGGCGCCGTCGGCGGCCTGGCGCGCGGCGTGGACGGCCACGTTGATGTCGACCGCGTTGCCGCGGGCGATTTCGGCGAAAGGCTCGCCGCTGGATGGGTCGAATACCTTGATGCGCAAGCCGGAGTCCGGCGCGATMAGGCGGTTGGCAACGAAGTGCTGGGCGTGCATTGGATGGCTCCGGCTGGATGCGACTGCCAGGTTGTGGCTGGCAGTGCGCCTGTCGATGCGACTTTCGGACAATCCGCCATTATCACTCACGGCGCGAGACGCGCAAGGCACGCGCCGCGTCAGGCCTGGGTCAGCTTCGAAACGCTATAATGCCCGCCATCCTCAAACACAGGCATCTGGAGAGCAAGCATGAGCTTCAACCTCGTTTCCCCCGGCAAGGACATCCCGAACGATTTCAACGTCATCATCGAAATCTCCGCCCAGAGCGATCCGGTGAAGTACGAAGCCGACAAGGAAACCGGCCTGCTCTTCGTCGACCGTTTCATCGGCACGGGCATGCGCTACCCGGCCAACTACGGCTTCATTCCCCAGACCCTGTCGGGCGACGGCGACCCCGTCGACGTGCTGGTGCTCTCGCCGTTCCCGATCCTGGCCGGCGCAGTGGTGCGCTGCCGCGCGCTGGGCATGCTCAAGATGACCGATGAATCGGGCGTGGACGCCAAGCTGGTCGCCGTGCCGCTGGACAAGCTGTCGCCCGCCACCGCCTTCATGAAGGGCCTGTCGGACGTGCCGCAGAACCTGCTGGACCAGATCAAGCATTTCTTTGAGAACTACAAGGCACTCGAGGCAGGCAAGTGGGTCAAGGTGGAMGGCTGGGCCGGCATTGAAGAAGCCCACAAGGAAATCACCGACGGCGTGGCGAACTACACCAAGTAAGCTCCGGCATCCAAGGTCGGTCATGCCTGAGTCCGGCGCGTGGCTGAACCGATGCTGAAAGGACCCCGCTGCGGCGGGGTTTTTTGTTGCGCCAGGCTTGATGGAAACCAAAGACGCCACAAAGCCGGTGGGTTAAGCTTCAATCACAGAACAACTCGGCAGGCAAACTGCCAAATCCCCATGTCCGCTACCTATTCGACGCCGTCCGCCATGGCACGGTATTCCGGCCCGGCGGTGTTCTTCCACTGGGCAGTGTTCCTGCTGATCGCCACCGCGTACGCGGCGATCGAGCTCAAGGATTTTCTGCCCAAGGGCAGCGCTTCCCGGGCGTTGTCGATGTCGGTGCACACATGGGCTGGCGCGCTGGTGCTCATGCTGGCGGTGCCGCGCCTGCTGTGGCGCCTGGTGCGCGGCGCGCCGGCGCCCGAGCCCGGTCCGCGCTGGATGCAGCTGCTCGGCAGTGCCATGCACCTTGTGCTCTATCTGTTCATTTTCGCGCAGCCCGTGCTGGGCCTGCTGGCCCTCAACGCCGGTGGCCACCTGCTGACGGTGCCAGGCCTTGGCATCGAGCTGCCCTCGCTGGTGGCGCAAAGCAAGGACCTGAAAGAGACCCTGGAGGAAGTCCACGGCACACTGGGCACCGCCTTCTACACGGTGATCGGGCTGCACGCCATCGCGGCGCTGTTCCACCACTACATGCTGGGCGATAACACGCTGCGACGCATGTGGCGCTAGACCCGCGCCGGGCAAGCCGCCCTAGCTGCGTGCAAACGGCGTGCGGTCGTTGAGCTCGTCCAGGTAGGCATCGATGCCCTGGCGCTCGCGCACCAGGAAACGCTCCACGGCATCGGCAAAGGACGGGTGCGCCAGCCAGTGGGCTGAGCGGGTCGCCACTGGCAGGAAGCCCCGCGCCATCTTGTGCTCGCCCTGGGCGCCGCCTTCGAAGGTGCGGATGCCCTGGGCTATGCAAAACTCCAGCGGCTGGTAGTAAGCCGTCTCGAAATGCAGGCAGGGGTGGTGCTCGAGCGCGCCCCAGTAGCGCCCGAACAGGGTGCTGCGCGCCGGATCGTCGTCGTAGACCACCAGGGACGCGGCAATCGGCTGGCCGGCACGCTCGGCCACCACCAGCAGCAGGTTCTCTGGCATGGCGGCGCCGATACGCTGGAAGAAATCCAGGTTCAGGTAGGGCGTGGAATGGTGCTCGCGGTACGTTTGCCGGTAGCAGCGGTTGAAAAAGCGCCATTGCGCCTCGTCGATCTCGGGCCCCCGCAACTGGCGGAAGGTGATGCCGGCATCGGCCACGCGGCGCCGTTCGGCGCGGATGTTCTTGCGTTTCTTTTGCGAAAGCGTGGCCAGGAACGCTTCGAAGCTCTCATAGCCCGGGTTGGTCCAGTGGAACTGCACGCCGTGGCGCATCAGCATGCCGGCGTCTTCCATCAGCGCGGCCTCGTGCTCGTCGGGAAACAGCACGTGCAGGGAGGACAGCTGGCTTTGCTGCGCCACCGCCAGCGCACATTGCAGCAGGCAGCGGCGCGCGTCTTCGTCCTCGGCCAGCAGCCGCGCACCCTGCACGGGCGTGAAGGGAAGCGCGGACAGCAGCTTGGGGTAGTAGGGCAGGCGATGCTGCGCGTAGGCGTCGGCCCAGGCCCAGTCGAACACGTATTCCCCGTAGGAGTGCGACTTCGCGTACAGCGGCATGGCCGCCGCCAGGCGCTCGCCACCCTCGGCGCGCGGCGCCCATAGCGTCAGGTAGCGCGGGCTCCAGCCGGTCTCGTCGCAGGCGCTGCCGCTGGCATGCATGGCGTGCAGGAAGGCGTGGCGCAGGAACGGCGTAGCCCCGGGCTGGGCCGCCACCAAGGTGTCCCACTCGGCCTCGGGCAGCTCGGACAGATCGAAAACGATCTGCGTGCGATAATTCTCCATCCGCTCGTGTTCCTGCCGGCCTTGTGCCGCAGCCGCCCCCGGGGTGGCCGCGTCAGGCTGGCCGGAGCCGGGCTTGAAAGATTCAGACTGCATTGCGCTAGATTTGCTCATCATCGGCGCTGCCCTCGGGCGGCGCCCTTGTTCCGGCATGGCTGCTATTGCTGATATGGCTGATCACGCCGCGCCCGCGCAGATGCGGGTGGGGCGACGGTTGAGTCTACCGGAAATGGCGCGGTGCGGCAGGCCACATCCCGCTGCCGGCAGGCAGGCTAAAATCTCTCACTAACCAACGACTATATAAGGGGCCAATATGAAGCAGATTACCGCCATCATCAAACCGTTCAAGCTGGACGAAGTGCGCGAGGCGCTGGCTGACGTCGGCGTGACCGGCCTGACGGTAACCGAGGTGAAGGGCTTTGGCCGCCAGAAGGGGCATACCGAGCTGTATCGCGGTGCTGAGTATGTGGTCGATTTCCTGCCCAAGATCAAGATCGAGGTCGTGGTTGCCGAGAACCAGCTCGACACCGTGCTGGACGCCATCGTCAAGGCAGCGCACACCGGCAAGATCGGCGACGGCAAGATCTTCGTGACCGAGATCGAGCGCGTGATCCGCATCCGCACCGGCGAGCAGGACGAAGCCGCCGTTTAAGCATTCGGGCGCTCAGGCTTTTTTAGCGGTCAGGCGCCGGCGGGCAAGCCAGGCGATCCCACGGGAGGGGGCGCCTGAATTGCCGCGGGCGTTGTTGCCTGGCCCGGCACGGCCTAGCTCGGCAACTTCCAGTCGAAGCGCACGCACAGCAGGCGCGCCGCCGTGATGGTGATGGCGCCCGCCAGCAGGGCTAGTTCCTGCTCGGCCTGCAGCCAGGTCAGGCCAACATAGACACAGCAGCCGACGAAGGCACAGGTGGCATAGGGCGAGCGGTCCCGCAGGATCATCGGCACCTCGTTGCACAACACGTCGCGCACCACGCCACCGAACACCGAAGAGATGATGCCCATCATGACCGCCACGGTCGGGGTCATCTGCGCCACCAGCGCGAGCGATGTGCCGGTGACCGAAAATAGCCCCAGGCCGATCGCATCGGCCGTGATCATGGTGCGCTCGGACGCCACCCGGCTGACCACCCGCAGCACGAACGACGCGCCGAGCGACATCACGAAGATCAAAATCACATAGCCTTCGTGGTCGACCCAGTAGAAGGGGCGGCGGTCCAGCAGCACGTCGCGCACCGTGCCGCCGCCGAAGGCGGTGGCGAACGCCACCACGAAAGTGCCCACGGCATCGAAGCGCTGCTTGCGCGCATCGACAACGCCGGAGACGGCAAAGGCGAGCACGCCCACCACTTCCATGACATGCAGGATCAGGGGCAGCCGCCCCATCAGGAGATCGAGCGGCAGATGCATCGCGCGCGTTGTCTCAGGCGTGCGGCTGGCGCAGCAGCACCATCAKCGCACCGGCGCCACCCTCGGCGCCGCGTGCCTGCACGAAGGCCAGCACTTCTTCCTTCTGTACCAGCCAGCTGCGCACCTTGCCCTTGAGCACGGGTGTCTTGTCCGGCGAGCCGTTGCCCTTGCCGTGGATCACGCGCACGCAGCGCACGCCACGCTTGACCGAGCGCCRCACGAACTCCGCCAGTGCCTCGCGCGCTTCTTCGCTGCGCAGGCCGTGCAGGTCGATCTTGTCCTGGGGCACCCATTCGCCGCGGCGCAGCTTCTTGACCACGTCCATGCCGATGCCGGGGCGGCGGAACGAAAGGGTTTCGTCGGTATCGAGCAGGCTCTCGACGTCGAACTCGTCGGAAAGCGATGCGGCCAGCACGGCTTTGTCGTCCAGCTGGGTTTGTACCGGCACGGGCGCCGGGCGGCGGGGTGCGGGAGTGACGCGGTTGCGGTCGCGCAGGGTGTTGACGTTGCCTACGCTGCTGCGGAATACGTCGGCTTCTTCGCGGGCGCGCTGTGCCGCTTCGTCCGCCGCGCGGCGCTCGGCTTCGCGCCGCTCGGTGTCGGCCTTGAGGGAGTCGCGCAAGCCGGACAGGTCGGTCAGGCCGAAACGCTTGGGCGGGCTGGCGGCGGGGGCGGGCTTGGCGGGTTTGGTGGGCTTTCTGGCGCCGTGCGTCATGGCGTGTCTCCGGGGTGCTCGGCGTGATTATAGGGTGGCAGGGCGTGGCGCGGCTGGCGCGCGCGGCGGCATCACCGGCTTGAAAAAGACAAAGGCCGGGCAAGCCCGGCCTGAGCCTTTCGTCTTAGTCCCTTTACTGCAGGGCTTCCACGTAGCGCTGTGCATCCAGGGCTGCCATGCAGCCCGTGCCTGCGCTGGTGATCGCCTGGCGATAGATGTGGTCCTGCACGTCGCCGGCCGCGAACACGCCCGGGATGCTGGTGGCCGTGGCATCGCCGGCCAGGCCGCTCTTGGTGACGATATAGCCGTTGCGCATCTCGAGCTGGCCTTCGAACAGGTCGGTGTTCGGCTTGTGCCCGATGGCCACGAACACGCCCGCCAGCTTGAGGTCTTCGACCGTGTTGGTGTTCACGTTGCGCACCTTCAGGCCCGTCACGCCGGAGTCGTCGCCGGTCACTTCTTCCAGCACGGAGTTCCAGCGGATTTCCACGCGGCCTTCCTTCTCGCGCTGCAGCAGGCGGTCGACCAGGATCGGCTCGGCGCGGAACTTGTCGCGGCGATGCAGCACGGTCACCTTGCTGGCGATCTGCGACAGGTAGAGGGCTTCTTCCACAGCGGTGTTGCCGCCGCCGACCACGGCCACTTCCTGGTTTTTGTAGAAGAAACCGTCGCAGGTGGCGCAGGCCGACACGCCGCGGCCCATGAACAGCTCTTCCGACGGCAGGCCGAGGTACTGCGCCGAGGCGCCGGTGGCGATGATCAGTGAATCGCAGGTGTATTCACCGGCATCGCCCACCAGGCGGATCGGGCGTTCGGTCAGCTTCGCGGTATGGATGTGATCGAAGATGATTTCGGTGTTGAAGCGTTCGGCATGCTCCAGGAAGCGCTGCATCAGTTCCGGGCCTTGCACGCCGTTAGCGTCGGCGGGCCAGTTTTCCACGTCGGTGGTGGTCATCAGCTGGCCACCCTGGGCCAAGCCGGTGATCAGCACCGGCTGCAGGTTGGCGCGGGCCGCATAGACGGCGGCGGTATAGCCGGCGGGGCCGGAACCGAGAATCAGCACTTTTGCGTGTTTGGCCATGATGCTTTCCTATGGCTGGTGCGCCTTGATGCGCACCAGCGTGAATCGAAACCAGCATTATAAGTGGACCGGCGTTTGCTCACTGTTGCAAATTCCAATGAGAGCGATAGCCCCGGCCAAGGTTAAAATGGCCGGCAAACCAATCTTCACATGGCAACCCAGACCCAAGGCATGGCCCGAGCTACTACCACAACACGTACCGATCCTTCCGCGCTGCCCTCGCGCATCGGCAAGCTGCTGGGCGAAGTGCGCTGGTTCCTGTTGCTGGCGGTCACATTGGCCTTCGTCTGCATCCTGGCCAGCTACAGCAAGGCGGACCCCGGCTGGTCGCACGCCAACCAGGTGGCCGACATCCACAACCTCGGCGGCCGTGTGGGCRCCTGGATGGCCGATGTGCTGTTCTTCATCTTCGGCTTCTCCGCCTACTGGTGGGCGGTGTTGCTGGTGCGCCGCTGCTGGCGCGGCTGGCGCGCGCTGACCGCCGAGCTGCCCGAGCGCAACGGCGAGGCCCGGCAGGGCCTGGTGGTGAGCTGGATCGGCTTTGGCCTGTCGCTGACCGCCAGCATGGGCCTGGAGGCCATCCGCATGTATCCGCTGCGCGCTGCGCTGCCACGCGCCCCGGGCGGCGTGCTGGGCGACCTGCTCGGTGGCTGGATGCAGATGGCGCTGGGCTTTACCGGCGCCACGCTGCTGCTCTTGCTGACGCTGGCCATCGGCCTGTCGCTGTTCTTCCATTTCTCGTGGCTGTCGGTGGCCGAGCACGTGGGCGGCTTCGTCGAGACGCTCTTCCTCGGTTTCAAGGCGCGCCGCGAAAGCAAGCAGGACCGCATCATCGGCGAGGCGGCCAAGGTCGTGCGCACCGAAACCGTGGAAGTGCAGCGGGTCAAGATCGAGGAGGCCACGCCGGTACAGATCGTGCGGCCCCAGGCGGTGCCCAAGCACGAACGCGTGGAGCGCGAGAAGCAGCAGCCGCTGTTCGCCGATATCCAGGACTCCGACCTGCCGCCGCTGGCGCTGCTGGACCCCATCCCCACGCACCAGGAAACCGTCAGCGCCGAAACGCTGGAATTCACCTCGCGCCTGATCGAGAAGAAGCTCAAGGACTTCGGTGTCGAGGTCAAGGTGGTGGCGGCCTACCCGGGCCCGGTCATCACCCGCTACGAGATCGAGCCGGCCACCGGCGTCAAGGGCAGCCAGGTGGTCAACCTGGCGCGCGACCTGGCGCGATCGCTGTCGCTGGTCTCCATCCGGGTGGTGGAAACCATCCCCGGCAAGATCTACATGGGGCTGGAACTGCCCAACCCCAAGCGCCAGACGGTGCGGCTGTCCGAGATCCTCGGCTCGCAGGTCTACAACGAGAGCGCGTCCAACCTCACGATGGCGCTGGGCAAGGACATCGCCGGCAAGCCCATGGTGGCGGATCTGGCCAAGATGCCGCACTGCATGGTGGCGGGCACCACCGGCTCCGGCAAGTCGGTTGGCATCAACGCCATGATCCTGTCTCTGCTCTACAAGGCCAAGGCCGAGCAGGTCAGGCTGATCCTGATCGACCCGAAGATGCTGGAGATGAGCGTCTACGAAGGCATCCCGCATCTGTTGTGCCCGGTGGTGACCGACATGCGCCAGGCCGGCAACGCCCTGAACTGGGCGGTCGGCGAGATGGAGCGGCGCTACAAGCTGATGAGCAAGCTGGGCGTGCGCAACCTGGCCGGCTACAACAAGAAGATCGACGAAGCCGCCGCACGCGAGGAAAAGCTTCCCAACCCGTTCAGCCTGACGCCGGACGCACCCGAGCCGCTCGAGAAGCTGCCGATGATCGTGATTGTGATTGACGAGCTGGCCGACCTGATGATGGTGGTGGGCAAGAAGGTGGAAGAGCTCATCGCGCGCATCGCGCAGAAGGCCCGTGCCGCCGGCATCCACCTGGTGCTGGCCACGCAGCGTCCGTCGGTCGACGTGATTACCGGCCTGATCAAGGCYAAYGTGCCGACSCGSATCGCSTTCCAGGTCAGCAGCAAGATCGAYTCGCGCACCATTCTCGACCAGCAGGGCGCGGAAGCGTTGCTCGGCATGGGCGACATGCTCTACCTGGCGCCGGGCACCGGCGTGCCGATCCGCGTGCACGGCGCCTTTGTCTCCGACGATGAAGTGCACCGCGTGGTCGAAAAGCTCAAGGAAGGCGGCGAGACCAACTACATCGAGGGGATTCTCGAAGGCGGTGTGGCCGAGGGCGACCTGGGCGGCGATGGCATGGGCGGTGGCGCCGGCATTGGCGGCGGCGGCGAGGCCGATCCGCTCTACGACCAGGCTGTCGACGTGGTGCTGAAGAACCGCCGCGCCTCGATCTCCCTGGTGCAGCGCCACCTGCGCATCGGCTATAACCGTGCCGCGCGGCTGCTGGAGGACATGGAAAAGGCTGGCCTGGTTTCCGCCATGTCGGGCAACGGCAATCGCGACATACTGGCCCCGGCAGGCACCGCCCGCGAGGAAGAATAAGCTGCCGCGCGTAACATGCCGTTACGTGCGAAGCACATCGTTGCGGAATCCGGCGCCCGCGCACCGCTCTAACCGGACAGGCAGTGCAGCCGCCCCGGCGGTGCGCACCCTCCAACCCAGCAAGGACAACACCATGCGAATCCGCATTCTCGTGTCGGCATGCGCTGCGGTGGCCATGCTGTCGCTGACAGCGACGGCGGCCATGGCGGCCGGCACCGACCAGCTCCAGGCCTTCGTGGCGGGCGTGAAGAGCGCCAAGGGCGAATTCACCCAGCGCCAGGTCAAGGGGCAGGGCGACAGCCTCAAGGTGGCCAGCACCTCCAGCGGCACCTTCGCTTTTTCGCGCCCTGGCAAGTTCACCTGGCGCTACGTCAAGCCGTACGACCAGTTGCTGCAGGCAGACGGCCAGACACTCTACATCTACGACAAGGACCTCAACCAGGTCACCGAGCGCAAGCTCGATGGCGCCCTGGGGTCCAGCCCCGCCGCGATCCTGTTCGGCAGCAATGACCTGGAAAAGAACTTTGTCGTGAAGAACGGCCCCACGCGCGACGGCGTGGAGTGGCTGGAGCTCACGCCGAGAGCCAAGGACACGCAGTTCGAGCGCATCGGCATCGGCTTCAAGGGCGGCAACCTGGAAGCGATGGAACTGCGTGATGCCTTCGGCAACACGACGCTCCTGACCTTCAGCGCGATGCAGAAGAATCCCGTGCTGCCGGCCGACACCTTCCGGTTCGCGGTGCCCAAGGGCGCCGATGTGCTCAAGCAATGAGGCGCGCCATGATCCCCGCATTCCCGACCCGGCCGGCCTGGCGCCGTTGCGGTGCCATTGCTGGCATTGCCGCCGCTGCGTTGCTGGCCGCCTGCGCCGGCCCCGGCGCCAGCAAGCAGTTCGATGTGGATGCCTTCCTGCGCGCCTCCGATACGGCGCTGCCGGAAGTGCTTGCCAATCCGGATTTTCTCTCTGCCACGCAGGCTAGCGCTAACGATTGCGCCGTGCTGCTGCAGTCGGCCAACAGCGGCGTGCTGGAAGGGCTGCCGCCCACCAGCGGCGGACATGGGCCAGCCTGGCTGCTGCATCCGGCTGGCGCCCCGGCCAAGGTGTGGCTGGTGGTCGGCAAGGCCGGCGGCGAGCGGACCTGCCATGGGCCGTTGCCTGCCGATGCCATGAAGGCATTGGTGGAGCGCGCCAGTACCTGAAGTGTGATGCACGGATAACGCCGGGCGCAATCGAAGACCCGGCGGTATCCGTCATCCCGGTCCGCGTTTCAGCGTCTCAATCCGCACTTTTACCTCCCCGGGCTTGCAGCGAGAAAAATGACAACGTTGTAACTTGACTGTCGAAACGGGAATGATTATTGTTTCCAGCTTGTCTTGTCCAGAATGCATGCATGGCATCGTCAGGACGGCATACAACAATCATCGAAGGGKAGAKTCATGACCAAATTCCGCCGCTTGATGCCACGGGCCACAGCGCTCGCCGCGCTCGCTGTTCTGGCACTGCCGCTCGCCGCGCACGCACAGGAAAAGGTGCTGAACCTTTACACCGCGCGCCACTACCAGACCGACGAAGCGCTATACGCCAACTTCACCAAGCAGACCGGCATCAAGATCAACCGCATCGAAGGCCAGGAAGACCCGCTGCTGGAGCGCATCAAGAGCGAGGGCGCCAACAGCCCGGCCGATGTGTTCATCACCGTCGACATCGGCCGGCTGTGGCGGGCCCAGCAGGCGGGCGTGTTCGCGCCGCTCAAATCGAGCGTGCTGGAGTCGCGCATCCCCGCCAACTACCGCGACCCGAACGGCGACTGGTTCGGCTTCTCGGCACGGGCCCGCGTCATCGCCTATAACAAGGCCGCGGTCAAGCCCGGCGACATCAAGACCTACGAAGATCTCGCCGATCCCAAGTGGAAGGGCAAGCTGTGCATCCGCTCYAGCGGCCACGTGTACAACCTGTCGCTGATGTCCAGCCTGATCGCCCATGATGGCGAGGCCAAGACCGAGCAATGGACGCGCGGCGTGGTGGCCAACCTGGCCCGCGCGCCCAAGGGCGGCGACACCGACCAGCTCAAGGCCGTGGCGGCGGGAGAGTGCGATATCGCGGTGGCCAACACCTACTACATCGCCCGCATCCTCAAGTCGGCCAAGCCCGAGGACAAGGCCGTGGCGGAGAAGCTTGGCGTGCTGTGGCCCAATCAGGCCAGCCAGGGCGTGCACATGAACATCTCCGGCGGCGGCATGCTCAAGCATGCGCCCAACAAGGATTCCGCGCGCGCGTTCCTGGAGTACCTGGCCAGCGATGACGCGCAGCGCTATTTCGCCGATGGCAACAACGAGTGGCCCGTGGTGGAAAGCGTGAAGATCAGCAATCCGGCGCTGGAAGCGCTGGGCAGCTTCAAGGCGGACAAGATCAGCGTGGCCGAACTGGGCAAGCACCAGCCGCAAGCGCAGAAGCTGGCGGACAAGGCCGGCTACAAGTAAGACAGCAAGTAGGAAAGCAAGTAGGAAAGCAAGTAGGAAAGCAAGTAGGAAAGCAAGAAGACGCCGGCACGGCCTGGCCGGCTGGACGGAAATGGCGGCGTGAGCCGCCATTTCCCATTTCTACGGCTTGGGCACGGGCCTGGCTTTGGACCCTGGCCCCTTGGCGGCGTTGCTCTCGCCGCCTTCGCCAGGCTCAAGGCGCCGGAAGTTCAGCTTAGCGCCGCGCTCCCTGTGCTTCTCGAAGGTCACCTTCAGCTGCTCGCGCCGCTTCTTGTGCGAGTGGCCCAACGTGCCAGCCGCGTACGGCAGCTTGGCCACCACCTTGCCCGCGGTCTGGCGCGCCAGGAGCACGTCCAGCGCTTGCCGCGCGCGTACCTGGGCGTGCAGCAGCGCGTCCGAAGGATTGGCCTTGGCGCGGTTCATGTCGTAAGGCAACATGACCGGCCCCGCAAGCTGGCGCAGCGCTGCGCGGATGTGCGGGCTGTCCAGCCCGGCCTCGTGGAGCACCCATGCCGCGTCATGGCGCAGCCACGGCTCCGGGTCGCCGAGCTTGCGCAGCAGGGCAAGCGAGATATCTGCCTGGCGGTAGCCATGCGCGCGCCGTACCGCGTTGAGCGCGATGCGCCTGACATGGGAGTTCTCGTGATCGAACAGGTCCGCCACCAGGCGCTCGACCATGCCCGGTTTTTCCAGTTGCTCAGCCAGTTGGCCCGCCAGGGCGATTTCCTCGACGGCGCTGATCCGGTCTTGCCGGGTCATCCGGTTCAGCTTGAACACGAGCATGCGGTAACGAAGCTGCATAACACTCCCTGAAAACGCTGCGAACAAATGCCGGGCAAGGATTGCGGCCGGCACAGTCATGGTGCGGCGCGAAGCACGCCAGCGGTGGGGGCAGACMGCCTGGCTCGCGCGAGAAAGGGTGCGGTGGGCCGGGGCGCAGCTTCGGACTAGGGGGATATCGGCAAGACGTTGAAGAACTTTAGGAAAATGCGTGGGCGACTTGGCCGGCCTATTCCCGCGCATCCCGCCGTATCGAGCGCGACAGCAGGATCACCGGCAGCAGGCCCACCGCCACGATCACCAGCGAGGCGGTGGCGGCCTCGGCCAGCCGCTCGTCGGAGGCCAGGTTGTATGCCTGCACGGCTAGCGTGTCGAAATTGAACGGCCGCATCACGAAGGTGGCGGGCAGCTCTTTCATGACGTCGACGAAGACGATCAGCGCCGCGGTCAGCAGGCTGCCGCGCAGCATCGGCAGGTGCACGCGCCGCAGCGTGKCGCCGGGGCCGTCGCCCAGGCTGCGCGCCGCCGCGTCCATGCCCGGCGTGATCTTGACCAGGCCGGCGTTGACGGTTTGCAGCGCCACGCCCAGAAAGCGCACCAGGTAGGCATAGACCAGTGCGGCAATGCCGCCGGTCAGCAGGAGCCCGGCCGACCATCCCAGATGCTGCTGCAGCCACGCCGACATGGCGTTGTCCAGCCGCGCCACCGGCACCAGCACGCCGACCGCGACCACCGAGCCCGGCAGGGCATAGCCCATGCCGCACACCCGGGTCAGCGCACGCAGCAGCCAGCCCCGGCCGGCGGCCATGCCGCGCCCGGCATAGCCGATCACCAGCGCGGCCATCACCGCGATCAGCGCGGTCACGCTGGCCAGCAGGAAGCTATTGCGCACCAGGCCGATAAAGCGCGGGCCGAACTGCGCGTCACCTTCGGCCAGCGCCATCTTGCACAGCATCAGCGCCGGGATGGCAAAGCCCAGCAGCACCGGCACCACGCATACCAGCAGCGCCAGCGCCGCGCGCCAGCCATGCAGCCGGTATGCCGGCGCGCGGCGCTGGCCGCCGTGCACGCGGGCGCGGCCCCGGCTGGCGCGCTCGACCAGCAGGATGCCGATCACGAACAGCAACATGCAGGCCGACAACTGCGCCGCCGCGTTCTTGTCGCCCAGCGAGAACCAGGCGCGGTAGATGCCCGTGGAGAAGGTCGGGATGCCGAAGTAGGCCACCGTGCCGAAATCGGCCAGCGTCTCCATCAGCGCCAGCGCTGTGCCGGCCACGATGCCGGGGCGCGCCAGTGGCAGCATCACGCGCCAGACGCTGCCCCAGGTGCCATAGCCAAGCAGCCTTGCCGCTTCCAGCGTGTTCAGGGTTTGCTGCAGGAAGGCCGCGCGCGCGGTCAGGTAGACGTAGGGATAGAGCACCAGCGTGAACAACACGATGGCGCCGCCCAGCGAGCGGATATCCGGGAACCAGTACTCCCGGGCACGCCAGCCGGTCAGCTCACGCAGCCAGCTTTGCACCGGGCCGGCGAACTGCAGGGCATCGGTATAGGCGTAGGCGATGACATAGGCCGGCATCGCCAGCGGCAGCACCAGCGCCCATTCCAGCCAGGCCCGCCCGGCGAACCGGTAGGTGCTGACCAGCCACGCGGTGGGCACGCCCACCAGCAGCACGCCGGCGCAGACGCCGGCCAGCAGCCACAGCGTATTGCCAACGTACTCGGACAGGACCGTGTCGGCCAGATGCCGCCAGGTGTCGCCGCTGGGCTCGAGCAGGCTGCCTGCCACCTGCGCGATCGGCAGCGCGATCAGCAGCGCGGCCAGGGCGGCAACCAAGGCTAGCGGGTGCAGGCGGCGGGTACGGCTAGGGCGAAGCAGGCTCATGCGGCAGCGGTGTGGGTGTCGGTATGGGTGCGGGACAGGGCGAGGCCCGGCGGCGGGGCGCGGTCGGCAGGCTTTCGGGCAAGCCCCGCATTCTAGCAATGCGGATACGCCGGGCGGCGCGTCGCATGTGACAGACATCCAGGGCCTGCGTCCATATAATGCTCGGCATGCCAGGCCACCCGCATTCCAATACATCCATGCCAGCACGATCCGATATCGTGATCGAGGTCGATCGCATCCACCATGGCTTTGGCAGCCAGCGCGTTGTCAACGACCTGTCCTTCACCCTCGCGCGCGGCAGCATCGCCTGCCTGCTCGGCCCCAGCGGCTGCGGCAAGACCACGGTGCTGCGCGCCATCGCCGGATTCGAGCCGCTGCGCGAAGGCCGCATCCTGCTGCAGGGGCAGGTGATGTCGTCGCCGGGGTTTGCCGTGGCGCCCGAGCACCGGCGCATCGGCATGGTGTTCCAGGATTACGCCTTGTTCCCGCACCTGAGCGTGGCGGACAACATCGCCTTCGGGCTGCATGCCGTGCGCCGCGGAGAACGCGCGGCGCGGGTGGAGGAAATGCTCACGCTGGTGGGCCTGGCCGGATCCGGCGGCAAGTTCCCGCACGAGCTCTCGGGCGGCCAGCAGCAGCGTGTGGCGCTGGCCCGTGCACTGGCGCCGAAGCCGGAGCTGCTGCTGCTCGACGAGCCGTTCTCCAATCTCGACGTCGACCTGCGCGAGCGCCTGAGCCTGGAGGTGCGCGACATCCTCAAGGCCCAGGGCGCCACCGCCATTCTGGTCACCCACGACCAGTACGAAGCCTTTGCCATGGCCGACGAGATCGGCGTGATGCACGCCGGCGCCATCGAGCAGTGGGACAGCGCGCACAACCTCTATCACCGGCCGGCCACGCGCGTGGTCGCGGACTTCATCGGGCAGGGCGTGCTGATGCCGGGCCAGCTTGCCAGCCCGCACTCGGTCATGCTGGAACTCGGCACGCTGCAGAGCCGCGAGCCGTTGGGCGTACCACCCGCAACGACAGAGGTCGATGTGCTGATCCGTCCCGACGATATCGTGCACGACGATGACAGCCCGCTGCGCGCGAAAATCCTGCACAAGGCCTTTCGCGGCGCCGAGATCCTGTACACGCTACGCCTGGCCGGCGGCGGCCAGGTGTTGTCGCTGGTGCCTTCGCATCACKACCATGCGCTCGGCGAGCACATCGGCATTCGCGTGGAGGTGGACGACGTGGTGGCGTTCCGGCGCGGCTGAGCGCATCGCCAGGGCCCTGGCCGCTTACTTGCCGGCTTGCTTGTCCTTGCCGGCACCACGGCACCACGGCACCACGGCACCACGGCACCACGGCACCACGGCACCACGGCACCACGGCACCACGGCATCACGGCACCACGGCACCACGGCACCACGGCACCACGGCACCACGGCACCACGGCACCACAGCCTTATGGCTTCACGGCTTCACGGCTTCATTGCCTCAAGATTGCAGGACTCTCATCATGTTTGCTTCCCCAAAGCGCGCGTCCCAGTTGCTGCGCCGCCAATGCCTGCGCCGCAGCCTGCTGGTAGCCTTGCTGGCCGGCGGCGCAAACCTGGCCTGGGCGCAGCCGGCGGCTGCGGCCACCTGGCGGATGGCCACCGAATACCCGGCCGGCGCCATGCCTGGCGAAGGGCTGGCTACCTTCGCCGATGAGGTCAAGGCGCGCACCGCAGGCGCCATCGACGTCAAGCCCAGCTTYGACGCCAGCGCGGGMKTCAARTCCGCGCAGATGCCSGCMGCGRTGAAAGAAGGGCGGCTGGAGGGCGGSGAYGCCTTCGGYGGCGCGCTGGGCGCGGCGGATCCGCTGTTCCTGCTGTCGTCGCTGCCGTTCGTCGCCACCTCGGTGGATTCGGCCAGGCGCCTGGCCGAGCTGGCCCGCGCCGACTACGCGCGCGCCTTCGAGGCGCAGGGGCAGCACCTGCTCTACGTCACGCCCTGGCCACCCACCGGCTTGTGGTCGCGCAACGCGGTTGCCACGCTGACAGACCTGCGTGCGCTTTCGGTGCGCACCTATGATGAGACATCCACCGAAGTCATGCGTACTGCCGGCGCGCAGCCGGCCAACCTGTCGTTTGCCGACGCGATGCCGCGCCTGAAGGACGGCTCGGTCAACGCGGTGCTGTCCTCCGGCGACGGCGGCGCGGGCCGCAAGCTGTGGGACTACCTGCCCAACTTCACGGCCATTGGCTATGCGATGCCGTTGTCGTTCACCACGGTCAATGCGGCCACGTACGCGGCCTTGCCGCCCGCTTTGCGCGCCTCGGTAGACGCAGCCGCACAGGCGACCGAGCAAAAGCAGTGGGCGCGCCTGGGCACACGGCTGGAAGAAAACACCGCGCGCATGCGCGCCAACGGCGTGACCATCCAGGACAATCCCGCCCCGGCGGTGCAGCAGGCGCTACGCGATGCCGGCGCGGGCGCGGTGACGGCCTGGCGCGCGCGCGTGGGCAGCGAGCGCGCTGGCGTGCTGGATGTCTTCACGCGCTGATTCGCTAGCCGTAGCAGGCTGCGCGGCCGGCCGCGCGCGATGGTCTACACTGTCAGGTTCCAAGGCGCAGCGGGAACGCACCGTGCGCGCCTGACCTGACTTAAAGGCCTGAATACCGTGGCGGACACGCTGTTTTCCGAAGCTCCCGATCGTTCCCAGCAACCCCTGGCCGAGCGCCTGCGCCCGCGCAATATCGACGAGGTGATTGGCCAGCAACACCTGCTTGGCGCTGGCAAGCCGCTGCGGGTGGCGTTCGCATCCGGCGAGCCGCATTCCATGATCCTGTGGGGCCCGCCCGGCGTGGGCAAGACCACGCTGGCGCGGCTGATGGCCACGGCCTTCGACGCCGAGTTCATCGCGCTGTCGGCGGTGCTGTCCGGCGTCAAGGATATCCGCGAGGCGGTTGAGCGCGCCGAGCAATACCGTGCCCACGGACKGCGCACACTGGTCTTCGTGGACGAGGTGCACCGTTTCAACAAGAGCCAGCAGGACGCCTTCCTGCCGCACGTGGAAAGCGGACTGTTCACCTTTATCGGCGCCACCACCGAGAACCCGTCCTTCGAGGTCAACGGCGCCTTGCTGTCGCGCGCCGCGGTGTACGTGCTCAAGAGCCTGGACGACGCCGAGCTGACGCTGCTGGCGCGGCGCGCCAGCGAAGAGCTGGGCGGCCTGCAATGGGTGGACGAGGCGCTGCAACTGATCGTGGCCTCGGCCGATGGCGATGGCCGCAAGCTGCTCAACAATATCGAGATCGTAGCGCGCGCCGCGCGCAGTGCCGGCGCGCCGGTCATCGATAACGCGCTGCTGGGCAGCGCCTTGTCGGAGAACCTGCGCCGCTTCGACAAGGGCGGCGACGCGTTCTACGATCAGATCAGCGCGCTGCATAAATCCGTGCGCGGCTCCGATCCCGATGCCACGCTGTACTGGTTCTGCCGCATGATCGACGGCGGCGCCGATCCGCGCTATCTGKCGCGCCGCATCGTGCGCATGGCGTGGGAGGACATCGGCCTGGCCGATCCGCGTGCCGCCCGCATCACGCTGGATGCCGCCGAGACCTACGAGCGGCTGGGCTCGCCGGAAGGCGAGCTCGCGCTGGCGCAAGCCCTGATCTACCTGGCCGTGGCGCCCAAGTCCAATGCCGGCTACAACGCCTACAACACCGCGCGTGCTTTCGTGGCCAAGGACAAGTCGCGCGGCGTGCCGGTACACCTGCGCAACGCGCCGACCAAGCTGATGAAAGAGCTGGGCTACGGCCACGCCTACCGCTACGCGCACGACGAGCCCGAAGCCTATGCCGCCGGCGAGCACTACTTCCCCGACGACCTCAAGCGCCCCGGCTGGTACAAGCCCACGCCGCGCGGGCTGGAAGGCAAGATCGGCGACAAGCTGCGCCACCTGCGCGATCTTGACGCGCAGTGGCTCCGCCAGCAGGGCAAAGGCAAGGGCCGGGACGAAGGCGGCGGCGAGGGCGGCGGGGCGCAATAACGCGCATCGCCCCTGGCCGGCGGCGTGTCCCCGCGAACAGCGGGCGATCCGCCCGCCTGTTCTCCAGCCGGCGGATCGGCGTGGGCCCGGGCCAGTACAGTAAAATGCCAGATCCGCCAGCATGTCGCTGGCCAATGCACCTGCCCTCACACGCAACATGCTAGACATCCAGCTGTTCCGCAAAGACATCGACGCCGTGGCGCAACGCCTTGCCACGCGCGGATTCCAACTCGACGTAGCGGCCTTCCAGGCACTCGAAGCCGAGCGCAAGCAACTGCAGACCCAGACCGAGGAGTTGCAGGCGCGCCGCAACAGCCTCTCCAAGCAGATCGGCATGCTCAAGGGCAAGGGCGAAGACGCCTCGGCGGTGATGGCTGAAGTCGGCGGCATCGGCGACGCCCTCAAGGCCTCGGCCGCGCGCCTGGAAGAAATCCAGGCCCAGCTCGCCGAGATCATGGAAGCCATCCCCAACCTGCCGCACGAAAGCGTGCCGGTGGGCCGCGATGAGACCGGCAACGTGGAAGTGCGCCGCGTCGGCACGCCGCGCAGCTTCGACTTCGAGGTCAAGGACCACGTCGACGTGGGCGAGCGCCTCGGGCTGGATTTCGATACCGCGAGCAAGGTTACGGGCTCGCGCTTTGCCATGCTGCGCGGTGGCATCGCACGCATGCATCGCGCGCTGGTGCAACTGATGCTGGACACCCACACGATCGAGCACGGCTACACCGAGATGTACGTGCCTTACATCGTCAATGCGGCCTCGATGCGCGGCACCGGCCAGTTGCCCAAGTTCGAGGAAGACCTGTTCAGGGTGCCGCGCAAGGTCGGTGGCGAGAACAGCGAGGGTGGCGAGCGCACCGAGAACTTCTACCTGATCCCCACGGCCGAAGTGCCGCTGACCAACATCGTGCGCGACGCCATCGTGGCCGGCGACAAGCTGCCGCTGCGTTTCGTTGCCCACACGCCTTGCTTCCGCTCGGAAGCCGGCTCCTACGGCCGCGACACGCGCGGCATGATCCGCCAGCATCAGTTCGACAAGGTCGAGCTCGTGCAGGTGGTACAGCCCGAGCACTCGTTCGACGCGCTGGAACAGCTCACCGGCCACGCCGAAGCCATCCTGAAAAAGCTCGACCTGCCGTTCCGCACCGTCGCGCTGTGCACCGGCGACATGGGCTTTGGCAGCACCAAGACCTATGACCTCGAAGTGTGGATCCCCGCGCAGGGCACCTACCGCGAGATCAGCTCCTGCTCGAACATGGGCGACTTCCAGGCCCGCCGCATGCAGGCCCGCTTCCGCGCAGGCCAGGGCAAGCCGGAACTGCTGCATACGCTCAACGGCTCCGGCCTGGCGGTTGGCCGCACGCTGGTGGCGATCCTGGAGAACTACCAGAACGCCGATGGCTCGCTGACGGTGCCGGCCGCATTGCAGCCGTATCTGGGCGGCCTGACGCGCCTGGAGCCTGAGGCGTAAATTTTCACGCGAGGGGCTTGCAGTGGAAACAAGGTTTCCTCTATAATCTTGTTCTTCGCGACAAGCGACCCAGTTACCGGAGAGGTGGCAGAGTGGTCGAATGTACCTGACTCGAAATCAGGCGTAGGTGCGAGCCTACCGTGGGTTCGAATCCCACCCTCTCCGCCAGCAGTACGCAAAGCCCCACGATTCCTCACAGAGTCGTGGGGCTTTTGCTTTGGGGGTATAGTCTCGCGTTGCCGGCACTATATTGGTTAAGTGGCAACCGCCACGTCGACCAGAATGGAGGCAAGGCATGAGCCGGAACGCTCACTCCAATTCGAAGCGGCCATCCCCGAACATCCGCATTGAGAAACGGCACAGCAAGGAGAGCGAGGTGCAGGAGATGTCTCTCAAGGACCCGAAGATGGCTGAACCCGGCGCGATGCGTCAGCGCACGCATCGCAAGTAATGTAGCCAACGCGTAGCCAACCACGCAGTCAACCCTGCACACCCGCGCGGGGCCCGCAAGCGGCCCCGCGTAGTCAATGCACTATCATGACGCTGCTCCGATCTGAACAGCCGCTCATGACACAGTCTTCTTGCCAGCCTTCCCCGCACGCCTTGCCCGGCGCAGAGGGGTCCTCCGACTATCTCCACGGCATGCCMTATCGCCATTACAAGGGCGGCGCCTATGCCATGGTTGGCCTCGGCGTGATCGAGTCTGACCTGTCGCAGGTGGTGGTGTACGAATCGATGCGGGACCGTTCCCGCTTGTGGGTGCGGCCGCTGGATGTGTTCGGTGAAAGCGTGGACACGCCGCAGGGCACGCAGGCGCGTTTCGCGCCGGACTGGCCGGCCGCGCTGGCTTGCCTGGACTTCTTGCCGCGCGCGACGGTGTTGCAGGCGCTGGCCTGCTACGACGCGCCTTACCGGCATTACCACGATCGCCGCCACGTGCTGGAGATGTTTGCGCTGGCGCAGGCGCGCGGCATTGCGCTCACGCCCGCGCAGGCGCTTGCCGTGCTGTTCCACGACGCGGTCTACGTGCCTGGCTGCGAGCACAACGAAGCGGCGTCGGCCGCGTTGATCGAGACCATGGTGAGCGGGGTCGATGCGGCGGTGACAGCGCTGGCCGCGCGCATCGTGATGGATACCTGCGGGCATCGTGCATCGGTGCCGGAGTCCGAGGCGGTGCTGGATCTGGACCTGTCCCGGCTGGCTGCGCCCGACGCGGAATTCGACGCCTGGACCGTCGCCGTGTTCGAGGAAAACAAGGCGCTGCTGGCCAATCGCACTGGCCTGTCTGGCGATGCCCTGTACGCGGCATTCATGCCGCGGCGGATCGCGTTCCTGCAGGCGATGGCGCAGCGGCCACAATTGTTTCTCACGCCCGCCTTTGCCGATTGCGAAGCGCCGGCACGCGCCAATATCGCGCGCATGGCGGCGGGGGGCTGAGCCGATGATGGCTGCTCCCGTTCAAGCGCTCGCGGCCGTTCAGCCGGCTGGCGCGTCGTGGCTCACACCGGCAACCGCGCTGGGCGTGGTGGGCCTTCTCGCCTTGTTCGCGTTGTTGCTGCTCTGTGTGGTGCGCGGCTTGCTGCTGGTGATCCGCCCGCTGGTGCGCAGGCTCGATACCGCGCGCCTGCGTGGCCGCGATGCGCTGCGCGCGCGCGGCACGCAGCCATGGCCGCGCGTGGCCAGCATGCTGGAGCGCGATATCGTCGAGCTGCTCCTGTTGGCAGTGGGTGGTGTGCTGTTGCTGGCTTGCGCCGCCGTGTTGCTGTGGCTGGGTGAATCCATTGCCGAAGGCGCGCCGCTGGTGCAGGTGGACCAGGCGGTGTTCGCGCAGCTTCGCGCGTGGCAGCAGGGCTGGCTGGATACGGCCATGGTGGCGCTGACCGAGCTGGGCGGCGCGCGGATTTCCGTGGCGGTGGGCGTGGCGGTCTTTGGCTGGCTGGCGTGGCGCCGCGCCTGGGTGGCGGCAGCTTACTGGGTGGGGGCGCTGCTTGGCGCGCGCGCCTGCGTGATGGTGCTCAAGCTTGCCCTTGAGCGCAGCCGGCCGGCCAGCATCTACGGCGGCCTGGAGTCGTTCTCGTTTCCTAGCGGCCACGCCACCAGCAGCATGGTGACCTATGGTTTCCTGGCCTTCCTGCTGTGCCTGCGCCAGCCGTGGCGGGTACGGATGCCGGTGGTGGCGCTGACGGCGGTGGTGGTGACGCTGATCTGCCTGTCGCGGCTCTACCTTGGCATGCACTGGCTGTCCGACGTGCTGGCGGGCTGCGCGCTCGGCTTTGCCTGGATCGTGCTGCTGGGCACCGCCTATGCCACCCTGCATGCACCGGAACGCCTGGCGCCGCTGCGCCTGGGCGCGGTTGCCGCCGCAGCGGTGGTGGTGGTTGGCACGTGGATCGTGGTGTTCCAGTTGCCCGGCACGGTCGAGCGGTATCGTCGCGCGCTTACGGCTGGAACGGCTCCGCCGGCGGCAGCCGCGAAACCAGCAGCTGATCGATCTTGTGATGGTCGATGTCCAGCACTTCAAAGCGGAATCCCGCGGCCTCGATCGCTTCCGATTTCTTCGGGATCCGCTTGAGCGTGTAGATGACGAGCCCGGCGGCGGTGTCGACGTAATCCTCGCCGGGCAGCTCGTCGAGCTCCAGCGCCTTCTTCAGGTCCACCAACGGTGTGACGCCGTCGACCAGCCATGAGCTTTCGTCGCGTCGCACGATCTGTTCATCCTCGGTGGAGTAAATGATGTTGCCCATCAGCGCGCCGACGATATCGTCCAGCGTGACGATGCCCACCACCAGCCCGTACTCGTTCATTACCACCGCAAAGTTCTGGTGCATCTCGCGAAAGCGCGTGAGCGACTCGGTGAGCGTCAGCGTGTCGGGGATCACCAGCACGTTCTTGTCGTGGTGCTTGCCGATATTGCCGAGGTTGCCGATCACGCCGGTGGAATCGTCGGCGAGGAACAATTGCAGGATGTCCTTCGAATCGATGTAGCCCAGCACGTCGTCGAGGTTGTGCCCGCATACCGGATATTGCGCGTGCGGATAGTTGACCAGCTTGCGCCGCAGGCTGTCGGGCGACTCGTCCAGGCCAATGTAGACCACATCGTCGCGCGGGGTCATCACCGCGGTGACGTTCTTCGCGTCCAGCTCGAACACGTTCTCGATCAGGTGGATCTCGTGCTTGTGCAGCACGCCTGCCTCCGCCCCRGCATCGACCATGGCGGCGATGTCCTCCGAGGTGATCTGGTCGATGTGCTTGGTGGGCACGCCGAACAGATGCAGCGTGGCATTGGCGGCCCCGTTGAACACGTAGACCAGTGGCTTGAAGATCTTGATGAGCGTGAGCATCGGCCCGATCACCACCAGCGCGCAGGCTTCAGGAAACGTCATGGCGATGCGCTTGGGGATCAGGTCGGCGAACTGGATAAAGAGCAGGGTGACGATCAGGAAGGAGCCGACATTGGCGATGCGCTGGGTGGTGACCACGTCCAGGTAGGGCAGCAGCGCCGTCTGCACCAGGTCGGAGACATGCTTCTCGCCGACGATACCGGCCAGGATGGCCACGCTGTTGACGCCGATCTGCACGATGGTGAAGAAGTTGCCCGGCTCCTCCTTGAGCAGCATGATCTTGGTGGCGCGGCGGTCGCCACGCTCGGATAGCGTCTGCAGCTTGGTGCGGCGCGATGCGGTCAGCGCGATCTCGGAAATCGAGAAGAAGGCGCTGATCAGGATGAGGAGAAGCAGGATTAGGGCGAACATAGGTTTGGGAAAGCACCGTTCAGGCACTTTGATGATGGTGCACGGCGCACGGTACTGTCAAATTCCGCAACGGAGGCGGGACGTTTCATCTAGGGGCATGCTCAAAACTGACCGCCGGCGCTTCCAGCCGCTKCGGCAGCGCAGCAGCCAGCTCCCGTGCGGCGGCGGCAAACTGTTCGCGCATATCGTCGGCCAGGCTGGAGCTGCCGCGGTGGCTGGCGCGCAGCAGCTGGATCTCGAAAGGCAACGCGGGCTTGACCTCGTGCAGCGACACACGCTGCGGGTTTGCGCCCAGCGCGGTGTACTGGTCGAGCAAGGTGAGGCCCAGGCCGGCATCGACCAGGGCCAGCGCCAGCGAATAGGTCTGGACTTCCAGCGTGGAGCGCGGCTCAAGCGCATTGCGCGCCAGCGTCTGGCGCACCAGCAGCCCAAGCGAGCTGTTGTCGTCGTAGGCGATAAAGGGGCGTTCCACCAGCTTGTGCATCGGCACGTCGGCCCGCCGGCCACGGGCTGCCAGCGGCTCGCCGCGCGGCACCGCCAGAAGCATCTGGCCGCCAGCTACCGGTTCGCTGATGATGGCTTCGTGGCGCGGTGGCGAGAATGCGAAGCCCAGGTCGATCTGGTTAGCCAGCAGCCCTTGCACGATCTCGTCGGTGTGGTGGGTCAGTACCTGCACCTGGGTGTCGGGATGGCGCGCGCAAAAGCGGCGTACGGCGGGCACCAGCAGCGGATTGGCCAGGCTGGGCGTGGCCGCCACGCGCAGGCGGCCGGCGCCTTTGTGGCGCAGGCTTTCGGAGACGCGGCGCACCCGCTCGATCTCGCCATATAGCCGCTCGACATCGCCGTACAGCGCGCCGGCCTCCGGCGTGGCCTGCAGCCTGCCTTTCACCCGGTCGAACAAGCGGAAGCCGAGCGTGGCTTCGGCATGCTGCAGCACGCGCGTGACGACCGGCTGGGAGACGTGCAGCAGGCGCGCGGCCTCGCTGACGGTGCCGGTCAGCATGACCGCGCGAAAGACTTCGATCTGACGCAATCGCATGTGGCAGGGGAGAGCGCCGCAGCAAAGTGGCACCCATAGCCTAAAGACATATTCTTGCACGTATTCGCATTGGGCAAGGCGGGCTGCGTGGTCTACCCTGTGTCGGGTCGAAAAGGACCGGATCAAAGAGGCGGGTAATGAAGGTTGTGATCGTAGGGGCGGGCGTGATCGGGATGAGCGCGGCGTGGCGGCTGGCGGGCGACKGGCACGAGGTGACCGTGCTGKAGCGGCGCGGCGGCCCAGGCGAGGAAACCAGCTTCGCCAACGGCGGGCAGCTCAGCTATAGCTATGTGGCGCCGCTCGCCGGGCCTGGCGTGCTGGCCAAGGTACCCGGGTGGCTGCTGCGCCCCGATTCGCCGATGCGTTTCCGCCCATCGGGTGACCCGGCGCAGTGGCGCTGGCTGGCCGCGTTTGCACGGGCTTGCAATGCCTCGGCCAGCGAGGCCACCACGCGCAAGCTGCTGCGGCTGGCCTTCTACTCCCGCGACCTGATGCAGGCCTTTGTCGACAGCCAGCCGGTGGACTTCGGCTTTGCCCGGCGCGGCAAGCTGATTGTGCACCGCGACGCGGCCAGCTTCGACGCCGCCTGCCGCCTGCTCGATTACCAGGCCAGCCTGGGCTGCGAGCAGCAGGCGCTGGACAGCGGCGCGTGCGTGGCGCTGGAACCGGCGCTGGCCGGCATCCGCGGCGAGATTGCCGGGGCGATTCACACGCCGAGCGAGGAAGTGGCCGATTGCCATCGTTTCTGCCTGGCGTTGGCACAATTGCTGCGTGACCGTCCTGGCGTGTCGCTGCGCTTTGGCACCAGCGTGCTGGGCATCGAGCGCGAAGGCGATCGCGTGACCGGCGTGCGTACCGATGCCGGCATCGAGCGGGCGGATGCCGTGGTGGTGGCCGGCGGCATCGGCAGCGTGGCCTTGCTCAAGCCCTTGGGCGTGCGGGCACCGCTGTGGCCGCTCAAGGGCTACAGCATCACGGTGCCGATTCGCGATGGCGAGCGCGCGCCGCACATCAGCATCACCGATGCTGCGCGCAAGATTGTCTATGCCCGCATCGGCAACACTTTGCGCGTGGCGGGCATGGCGGACCTGGTGCGCGCGGATACCGTCATCGACCGTGCCCGCATCGCCACGCTGGCCTTTGAGACCCGCGCGCTGTTTGGCGACATGGCGCCGGGCATGGAGCCGGAGCAGTTGCAGCCCTGGGCTGGCCTGCGCCCGGCCACGCCGACCGGCCTGCCGATGGTGGGCCGGTCGGGCGTGCGTGGCCTGTGGCTCAACATCGGCCACGGCGCGCTTGGCTTCACGCTGGCCATGGGCAGCGCGGGTTTGCTGGCCGATGGCCTGGCCRGGCGCAAGCCGGCCATCGATGACAGGGATTTCGCCGCGATGCTGGCTTGATGGGCAGCGTTCCGGGGCAGTTTTTTTCGTTTGCATTACCGCTGAGCAACACCGCTTCACGACCAGGCAGTACCTCGAGCCCTTCCCACCCAAGGAGAAAACGATATGAAATCGCACGTCCCCTCCAACCGATTCTCCCGCTGCCTGCTGGCGGTTGCCATGCTGGCTGGCACCGCGGGCGCTGTCAGCAACGCGCACGCCGCCGACGGCGATACGCTGCGCAAGATCAAGGAAACCGGCGTGATCTCGCTGGGCTACCGCGAGTCCTCCATCCCGTTTTCCTATACCAACGGACGCGATGTGATGGGCTACTCGCACGAGATCCTGCTGCAGATCGTCGACAAGGTGAAGGCGCAACTGCAAAACCCCAAGCTTGAAATCAAGCTGGTGCCGATCACATCGCAGAATCGCATTCCGCTGATGCAGAACGGCACCATCGACATCGAGTGCGGCACCACCACCAACAACCTGGAGCGGCAGAAGCAGGTAGCGTTTTCCAACAGCCTGTTTGTCTACGGGCTGCGCATGCTGACCAAGAAGGATTCGGGCGTGAAAGACTTCCCGGATCTCAAGGACCGCAACGTGGTGACCACCGCTGGCACCACGGATGAGCGCCTGCTGGTCAAGATGAATGGCGAGAAGACCATGAACATGAACCTGATCAGCGCCAAGGACCACGGGCAGTCCTTCCTGATCCTGGAGACGGGGCGCGCGGTGGCCTTCGTGATGGACGAGCCGCTGCTCTACGGCGAGCTGACCAAGGCCAAGAGCGCCAATGACTGGACCGTGGTGGGCACGCCGCTSCAGACCGAGAACTACGCSTGCATGTTCCGCAAGGACGATCCGTCCTTCAAGGCGCTGGCCGACGGCGTGATCGCCGACCTGATGACCAGCGGCCGTGCCGAGCAGTTGTACAAGAAGTGGTTCCAGTCGCCGATTCCGCCGCGCAACATCAACCTGAACTATCCGCTGTCAGCCGACATGAAGGATCTCTACGCCCATCCTAACGACAAGGCGTTCCAGTAAGCAGGGCGGGGGCAGGGCAGGGCGAATCGTTATTGCTGTTCGACGCGAAATTGCGCTAGGCTAAAAGCCGGCTTGCGCGCTTGGCGGACCAACGCCGGGCCAACGCTTGCCGGACCGTTGCGGACGCCGTTGGCGTCGGCTGTGCTGACTGGAGAACATATGCGATCGCTTCGTACTGGCTGTCTCAACGTCCTGTTCGCCGTTTCGCTGCTCGCGGCCGGCGCCGCCGCGCAGGCCGCCGACCTGCTCGATGCCGTAAAGCAGGCCGGCGTGCTCAAGATCGGGCTGGAAGGCACCTATCCGCCGTTCAACTACCGCGGCAGCAACAACCAGCTGGAAGGCTTCGACGTCGATGTGGCGAAGGGCGTGGCGGCCAAGCTGGGCGTCAAGCCGGAATTTGTCACCACCGAGTGGAGCGGCATCATTGCCGGGCTGCAGGCCGGCAAGTTCGACGTGATCGTCAACCAGGTCGCGGTGACGCCGCAACGCAAGCAGGTCCTGGATTTCTCCACGCCTTACGTGTATTCGGCGGCGCAGCTCATCCAGCGCAAGGATGACAACCGGCAGTTCAAGTCCCTCGAGGACCTGAAAGGCAAGAAGCTCGGCGTGAGCCTGGGCAGCAACTACAACGAACTGGCCAAGTCGGTGGCCGGCATCGACGTCAAGACCTATCCGGGCGCGCCCGAGTACCTGCGCGACCTGGCCGCGCAGCGCGTGGATGCCGCGCTGAACGACCGCCTGATGATCGGTTACCTGATCAAGACGTCAAACCTGCCGCTGCGGCCCGGCGCGATTGTGGAAGGCGGCAGTTCCGAGGTGGCGATCCCCTTTCGCAAGGACAATCCGAAGTTTGCGCAGGCCATCGACCGCGCGCTCGACGAGATGCGCAAGGACGGCAGCCTTGGCAAGCTGTCGGCGAAGTGGTTCGGCAGTGACGTGACCAAGCCGGCCAGATAAGCGCGGGCACGCCTCCCGTCAGGGCTTTCCATGTCCGCTCTCCAGCTCGTTGCCGCATCGCTGCCCGTGCTGCTGCAGGGCATGCTGCTGACCATCAAGTTCGCGCTGCTGTCGATGATCTTCGGGCTGGTGATCGGCACCGTGGTGGCGCTGATGGGCATCAGCCACCAGCCCGTGCCGAAGGCCGTCGCGCGGGCCTACGTCAGCATCATGCGCGGCACGCCGCTGCTGGTGCAGATCTTCGTGGTGTATTACGGCTTGCCGGGCATCGGCATCGCGCTGGAACCCACCCCGGCGGGCGTGTTGACGCTGAGCCTGAACGTAGGGGCGTATCTCTCGGAGAGCATGCGCGGCGCCATCCTCGGCATCCCGCGCGGGCAGTGGCTGGCGGCTTACAGCCTGGGCCTGACGCAAGGCCAGACCTTGCGCTACGTGGTCGGCCCACAGGCGCTGCGTCTGGCGGTGCCGAGCCTGTCGAACAGCCTGATCAGCCTGATCAAGGACACCTCGCTGGTGTCGGTGATCACGGTGACCGAGCTGCTGCGCACGGCGCAGGAGGTGATTGCCGCGACCTACCAGCCGTTGCCGCTTTATCTTGCCGTGGCTGCTATTTATTGGATGCTTAGTACGGCGCTGGCGCATGTGCAGCGGTTGTTGGAGAGGCGGCTTTCGTTGCCGGGGAGGCATTAAGGGTGTGGGGGGATAGGTGGTTTTTGATTTGGGCGGCGTTGGTGGCTTGTACGCAATGGCCGTATGACGTCGCTCTGCGGGGGCTATGGTTTTTTTGGAGCGGCGATGGCTTTTGCACCCAAGGGCCATACGACATCCCCCTGCGGGGGCTGCCGGTCACTCTTCTTTGCGTCGGCAAAGAAGACTAACGAGAAGAAAGCCGACCCTGCCGGGCGCAGAGCAATAAGGCTATTTGGGCCTCGGTGGTTTCGTCGTACGGCCCTGAGTGTCGGCGGGCTTCTGCCGGTGCCGGCTTGACTGGCCACGAACCTGCCGGCTTCCAGGATTCGTGGTGCGGCCCCCGGTAGCGGACATCACGTGCTTCAAGCCGTCTGTCGCTCGCGCAGTGGTCGGCCACGAAGTTGCAGGCGCACCGGTTCCGTCGTGGGCGCGGTGGCACCGCCTTGATTGGCCCGAGACCTTCACCACCGCGCCCGCCCCACCA